>JAUUZS010000182.1 GCA_030589835.1 Cyclobacteriaceae bacterium | reverse complement strand
GAAAGGGATGCTGTAAAAAGGGAATTGTTAAGAAATGGGTATCGGGTTCTGCCAGAAAGCAAAATGCCTGAGGATCTGGAGTCGATCATGAAATTGGTAAAAAGAGATCTTGCAGCCAGCAACATGTCCATTCATCTTATTGGATCTGATCATTATAATATAAAGGGCACCAATGTTTCTATTGTGGGCCTTCAGAATCGCCTGGCTTCGCAGTATTTTCATGAATTGGAGGAGGCAGATGATGGCTCTGGCTTTAATCTGGGGCGCATAGTGTGGATATCACCAAATCTAAAAAGAATAAGTGTCAAGCAAAGGTTGCTAATAGAAAATTTAAAAAAAGACCGAACATCCATGAGCATTTCGGATGTGCTGGAGACCACCCTTGAAGAATTGAAGGCTTTTGCAATCAAGAAAATCAAGGATGGCAGGACACATCAAGAGCGATTATATGGAAGTGAAATAGCTGAGGAAGGAAAAACCATTTACCTGATTCATGAAAAGTATGAGTCAAAAAGATGTAAGAAAATAGAAACATTTTTAGAAAAAAATGGATATAAAGTTATTAATTCGAACTTTAAAGGTAAACCTGAAGAAATCCGGTCCATACACAATGATAATTTGAGGAAGTGTGATGCAACACTTATTTACTATGGAAAGGAGAATGAAGGGTGGATAAAGGCCAAGCAAAATGATTTGTTAAAATCCCTGGGATTAGGACGGGATAAGCCTATCAGTCCTCAGGCAATTTTGGTAGATAACGAATCGCAGCTGGCCAAAAATCTGGACATCGACAAAGGATCGCTGATACTTCACGGCCATAAAAAGTTAAAGTCAAATGAAATGGAACCATTTTTAGCAAGGCTAAAGGACAATTAATATGAACCCTGAAGAGTTAGACATTCTTGAATCCAATAAACAAGGAGAGCTGGAGCTCCTTAATCCCTTCCCGGGATTAAGGCCATTTACTTTTGAGGAAAGTCATCTGTTTTTTGGACGGGAAGGCCAGAGCGATGATATTTTGCTTAATCTTGCCAAGCATCGGTTTACGGCTGTAATTGGCACCTCCGGAAGTGGTAAATCTTCATTAATGTATTGCGGCATTATCCCGATACTTTATGGGGGATTTATGACAGATGCTGGTTCAGATTGGTCAATATTGGTGACCCGTCCAGGTATATCACCAATAGAAAACCTTGCGGAAACCATTCTCAGTAAAGAAGAAAGCTATGTCGTAGCCACCGAGAAGGAAAAGGTGATCCAGAGGCGCATGACCTCTACCGTACTCAGAAGTAGTTCTATGGGTTTGGTGGATGCGGTAAAGCAGCTTTCTAAATCTTCAAAAAAAAATATTTTTATCCTTATTGATCAATTTGAAGAGTTATTCAGGTACATCGGGCTGGAGCGCGATGATGATACCTTAAATGAGTCGTCGGCATATGTAAATCTTCTGTTAAAATCCATCTCTCAGTCTGAGGTCCCAATATATATTGCCTTTACCATGAGGTCCGATTTTATTGGCGATTGTTCACAATTTCCTGAACTGACATACATCATTAACAAAAGTCACTACCTGGTGCCTCAAATGACGCGTGATCAACAAAGGATGGCCATTGAAGGTCCTGTTGCTGTAGGAGGAGGGAAAATTACACGCAGATTGGTTCAGCAATTGCTCAATGACGTAGGGAACAACCCGGATCAGCTTCCGGTAATGCAGCACGCATTGATGCGGACCTGGGATTATTGGGTGGCAAATATGGATACTGATGAGCCAATCGATTTACGACATTATATTGCCATAGGCAAGATCCATGAAGCCCTGTCGCAGCATGCCAACGAAGCATATTCGGAGCTGGATAAAAAGGAAAAGGAAGTCTGTGAAGTTCTTTTTAAGGCATTGACAGAAAAAGGGTCTGACAATAAAGGGGTTAGGCGTGCCGCTAAGCTAAAGGAAATCGTGGATATTTCTGGTGTTGAGGAACAGGAATTAATCAATATAATTGAAAAATTCAGAGAGCCAGGCAGGTCACTGCTAACACCGGCAGCAAATGTCAGGTTAAATTCTTCCTCGGTCGTTGAGATTTCGCACGAAAGTCTGATGCGTATCTGGCAGAGGCTCAGGAAATGGGTGGATGAAGAAGCAGATTCTGCCCGGATGTACAGGCGGCTTTCCGATGCGGCCGAGATGTACCAGGTAGGGAAAACCGGTCTTTGGCGACCTCCGGATTTGCACCTGGCACTCAACTGGCAAAAAAAGCAAAAACCTACCATATCCTGGACCCTCAGGTATAATCCTTATTATGAGCGGGCCATGGTCTTTCTTCGTACAAGTAAGGCGGCTTATGATAGTGAGCAAAAAAGTAAAGAGCTTCTTCAAAAGCGGATGCTTCAACGCACCAAAATGGTGGCGATTGTTTTAGGCGTCGCCTTCATTATTGCGATCATGTTTTTTGTGTTTGGATGGATAAAAAAAATTGAAGCAGATAATCAACGCGCAGATGCAGAATATCAGAGCGAATTGGCCGAATCGAATAGGAAAGAAGCAGAGGCAAATGCCAAAGATGCTGATGAACAAAGAATTAAGGCTGAGGAACAGACTGGAATAGCCATAGAGCAAACTAAGGTTGCGGAAACTGAAAGGCAGTTGGCATTAGAAAGTGAAAATAGAGCCATTTATGCGCAGGGCTTTGCAGAAGAACAAACGTATTTGGCAATACAGGAAAAAATAATTTCTGATTCTCTAAAATTATTTGCCGACGAGCAAACTGCTGTGGCAAGGGAAGAAAAAGAGAATGCTGACAACTTGAGAATGATATCTATCGCTCAATCCATGGCGGTAAAGTCTTTGAACATCCCGGATACGGACTTAAAGGCACTTTTGGCATTGCAGGCTTACAAATACAATAGGGATTATGGTGGAGAGGTCTATGACAACTACATTTACGATGGACTGTACTATGCCAAAAGGGATAAGCTAAAACAGAGCCAGGAGATTGATCTGCTTAGATATAATGGACATCGAGAGAATCTGAGAGCAATCGTTTACGCTCCAAGCGGAAAAGAATTTTATACTACCGGAAGTGACGGAAAAATATTGAAGTGGGATAGCGAAACCTATTCTTTCCAGCTGCTTTATCGCCCGGATAATAATTATATGAATTATGATATGAAATTGAGTCATGATGGAAAATGGCTTGCAATAGGGGGAGATGCACCATATCTGTTAATATTAAACTTGGAGGATTTAACTACGAAAAAGCTTGAAGGACATACGGGATTGGTAACTGATCTGATGTTTTTGCCAGATTCAGAATCCTTTTTATCCTATAGCATCCAGGACAGTACGATACGGATCAATGATCCTGCAAATAGCAGGAAATTATTGAAATTTGATGATCGCTACACCGCCTTGTCCCTTAGTAAAGACGGCACTATGCTGATTGCCGGAAACGAAAAAGGAGCCTTGGATATTTGGGACGCAGGCAATATGAGCAAGGTAAAAACGATCAGCAGATTTTTAGGCAGTCCGATATATTCCATAGAATTTAGCCATGATAATCGTACTATTGCTGTGGGCAATGAAAATGGATCGGTTTATTTCGGGAGCGTGAGGGAAATGGATTTGTTCTTTGTCAGTACTCTGCCGGGACAGCGGTCCAGGATAAATAAAATAAAATTCAGCCCCGATGGCAACTTGCTTGCGACGGCCAGTCTGGATGGCACAGCACAGCTTTGGGTAATTTCTGAGATGGATAAGATGCTGCCTGTTGCGTTCAGAGATCATAACGATTATGTCTGGAGTATTGAATTTAGTCGTGATAATAATTATCTGCTGGCCGGCACAAAAGATGGGATTTTAAAACTATGGCCAACAAAAGCAGAATTGCTTGCTGAGGATATGTGTAAATATGTGTTTAGAAATTTGAGTCCAACAGAATGGGAACGATATGTAGGCGAGGGGGTAGAATATGTAAAAACTTGTGAAAATGCTGTTATCACACCACCAAATTGATTAAAGCTATAGCTGAATGAGAATTTTTTTATCGTATGTTGTGCTATTTTTTTTAGCTAAGTCAATTTCTGTTTATGCCCAGGACCAGTGTGCAATCGCTTTGAGCGATGCCGAAGACAAATATGAACAAGGGCGATTGTATGAGGTGCCGACGATCATTGAGTCTTGCCTTGATGATGGGTTTACAGATGAGGAAAGAGTCAGGGCGTTTCGCTTGCTCACCCTGGCCAATTTATTTCTTAACTATTACGGAAAGGCAGATTCCACTTATTTGCAATTATTGAAGATAGCGCCTGATTACATGACCGATAGTGTTTCGGATCCGGTGGAGCTTATCAACCACAGCAAGAAATTTACCACTGATCCCATATATCTGTTGACAGGAAAAATAGGCCTCAACCTTTCCAAAGCCAATGTACTTCTCGATCACAGCCTGACAGATGAATCAAATAGCTCTCATCAATATACTATAGGAACGGGATTTGTTGCCGGTATTGGTGCCGAGATGGTGATAAGGAAGGATTTGCACCTTGTAGGAGAGATTTATTATAGTGGTAAACGAGTCCGGCTTTCCGATAATCAATTAGGGTACTATAAGACAACCTTAGACATCAGCCACCGGGAGGTGGAATTGCCCGTCACCGTGAAATATACCTTTTATAAAGGCAAAGTAAACGCATATGGTTTGGGCGGTGTAAGCCCGAGTTTTATTGCCAATTCATTAATTAATAACATTGAGGGGTATTCCTATGATCCACCGGATGAGAATATGGTGGTGAATGAGGCACCGCTGGACTTACCCCCTTTGGTAGAATCTACAACAAAGATGAAAAATAGATTTAATTATAATATCCTTTTAGGAGGAGGAATAAGTTATAAACATAAATTGAACTACCTGGTATTTGAAGTAAGATTTTCCTATGGAATGCTAAATGTGACCGATCTTGAAAATAGAAATAATATAGGATCACAAAGAGTGACTAGAGATGGAACCATTGTTAAAAACGATTTTCCGGAAGGGAATCAGAGTAAGTTTCCTGTGGGGTATGTTGATGATGATTTTAAAATTAATAACCTTTCTTTTGTAGTAGGGTACGTTAAGCCACTTTATAAACCAAGAAAGATTAAGTGAAAGTAATTAGATTTATAAAATACCTTTATCATTTTTTGCTACGCTCAGGTATGCTGGTGGCAGGGTTGGCATTTTGTGCCTTATTGATTATAAATGCCTGTGATACGAGTATGCGTGTCGAGCCAAAGCAGGGTGAGGTTTTTATCAAACTGTTTGGCGGCAATGGCTCGGAAGAGGGAAAAGACCTCTTGCAGTTGCCGGATGGAGGATTTGTTTTGGTAGGTTCTACAACTTCCGCTATCATTCCCTCAGGTAGTAATGCTTCCGATAGCATTCCCTCAGGTAGTAATGCTTCCGATAGCATTGGAGGCAAAGATATTTATGTGGTCCTTACGGATGAAAATGGAAATCCGAAATGGGAAAGAAGGTATGGAGGACCTGGGGACGATGTAGCGAGTTCGGTAATTCTTAGTGGGGATGGCCTTAGCATCTATGTCTGTGGCGAAAAAACCCAGGAGGGATCTGACCTAAGAAATGTTTGGGTGGCAAATATTGCTTTTGATGGGACATTAATATCAAATCCCCCGCAGGAATATGGTAATGACTCATGGGATGAAATAGGAAAAGATATTCTGGATATTAAGGATGGTGGATTTTTAATTACCGGCACCTGGCTCACCGGGGATACCTCAAGGTTTTATATGGTGGAAACAGATGACAATTTAGCCCCCGTGGATAATAGACAGGATTATGTGTGGGGTACGAGTAATGTGGAGAATTTAAGTACGACATCATTTGAAACAACTGAAAACAATGCTACAATAACAGAATTTGTTTGTTTTGGATCTGTTTTAGAATTTCATAAAAAAACAATGCAATTTCAATCATTTATTTTTCAGGGCGGTAATGATAAAGGGATAAACCAGGAAAGGTATGGTTCAGATGATTATCATGAAATTTGTACCGATGCTTGCCCGACCATGGATGGTGGGTTTGTTTTGGCAGGATATCAGCAGTTTCGGGAGACAAAAATAGAAATGGTGGTTAAGATTGATGCTAAGCGAAATGAAATGTGGAGGAAAGAGTATCCCAATGCATTTAACAGAAGTATAGGGGAATCCTGTGGGATAATTCAAACTCAGGATGGAGGATACCTGGTTTCTTCCAAGATCCAGCTGGATGATACGGAAGGGAATGACGAAATAAGTTTGTTGAAATTGGATTTTGGTGGCAATTTTGAATGGAGACAAACATTTGGAAGCAGTGACAATGATACAGGAGCCAAGGTGATTCAGCTGGAAGATGGAAGTTATGCGATAATAGGCACCATGGGCTTTGACCTAAATTCGAACTCAGAAAGAAAATTGTGTTTGATAAAAGTAACTGCTAACGGTGAGTTGATCCCTGCAAATTAAGTCCTCTGTCCAAAAGACCGAAAGGTTTCCTTGAGTGATGTTTCAACCATCATTATTAAAAGAGCGGCAATTGAAGGAACAAATCATAGCCAGGACAGTTTTATAAAGCACATTGTTGAGCCATTTATCAGCAGTAAAGATGAGCGAAAAGATCATTACATATGTAATCAAAAGAGATGTTTTTAGATGGTTTTTAATTATGATAATCAATTAATTTGAAATTCACCTGTTATAAACGGAGGAAAAACATTGCCTTTCGTTTTATTTTGGGTTACAATATGAGGAGAAACCATATCTATTAGTTGATTGAGGGGCGGGAGATATCTTTTAAATAGTTTTAATTTTTAATGAAAATTTTTTACCAAAATTTTTTTCCTGGTTTGAGAGCACTGACTTTTTTATCGCTGTTTTTTCTCTCTACCTATGCCTCAGCGCAAGTTACTATCACTACAGCTGATAATCTCAGTGGCCTTAGTGTTGGCGGAGGTTATGAACTATTAGATGATATTGTAATTGCTGAGACGGGTGTTCCAACCGACGATAACTTTGTAACTGCCCAAGATGATCCCGCAATAATCAAATTTGAGTTTTCAAGCAGTGGAATTTTTGAGTTTGAACCTGGCATAGGTGGCCTTACTTTAACAGATGGTAATTTCGGAAATACAACTCAAGATATTGTGGTAACAGCTTCCTCTGTTACCATCACAATTGAGTCTACAGGAATGACAGACGATGACATTAATACGCTTACCATTTCAGGATTAAAGGTTAGAGCGATTGCTTCTGGAATTGCTGATATAATTAGGGTGACTTCTGGTGATGATATGCCGATTGTTGGGGATGATGTAGTTGATGGGGAAAGTCATGGAGTTGTAAGAGCTGGTGGTGTTTCAATTAATTCAACAACTGCTGGCGAGGCAATATGCCTAAATCAAGGGCCTGCTACATCTGACTGGGTTTCATTAACAGATATCGTTATTACTGAAAATTATAATAATGGCATTACCGATGTTGGGGATTTTACTACCAGATATTTTAAGTTAGAGATTCAGGGAGATCCTGTTTTTGAATTTAATGATCCGGGAACGGCCGCCGTTATGGTGAGTGGAGCATCGGTGAATACCACAGCAATAAACATGACTCCTACTACTGTAGAAGTTGTGATTTCATTTGATAACACCCCTGATCCTGCATTGGAGATTAATAATATTACCATAAGTGGACTGGAGGTTCGGGCAACAGGTACCGGAAGCGCGACACTAAAAAGGATAACGCATGGGGGAGTTTGGGATTTTGATTTTCCGGATTATCTGGTAGGTGGAACTTTTAATTATGGATCCCTAAACGCTTACTACCCTACGTCAACGCTTACAAATACCAAAGGAGCATTTCCGGTTGATGTT
>JAUUZS010000403.1 GCA_030589835.1 Cyclobacteriaceae bacterium | reverse complement strand
GGGCTTCGCATTCGTATTTTATAGCCCTCATTAAAATCGCAAAACTTGCATTTTGACCAGTGACATGAACGGATGGTGTGTATTGGAATGCTTCCCTGCTCCAGCTCATTGGGATGGGGATAATTCTTTATAAAATCGGTGTAATCAGGAAAAGGATAGCTTTCAAAATCAAGATATTCGCTTTTGTTGCTAAGCGATTTTTTTAGCTCGCCATCGTATCGGTACATTAATCGGGGAACAAGCGTATAATCCGGAGTATCTTTTCCTAACTCCTCATGTAACTGTAATAAAGGATATTCACCTTCACCCCACGTTGCCAAGTCAAAATAGGGGCAAATCCGCATGGCTTCCCGGGCAACCTTGGCATTCCCAAAACCGCCAACCAAAACGTGTACATGTGGGGCTACTTTTTTTACTAATTCAGCAAGTAAGATACCTGGAATCCATTGGTTGTACTTGGCGCTAATTCCAAATAATTGAATAGCGCTGAAATCAATGTGTTTTACTTCTCTTTCTAGCGTGCTTAAAATACCGGCTTTTGTTTTTTGAAGAAATTCAGCATAATAATCCGGGCCATAGGTTTTGTATTTTGGTTGCAAATTTTGAAGGAAAGATAATATACGCTTGTGGCCTTTTTCTTTGTTATTACGGTCGTTTAGTATGGACAAAAATGGAAGTAGTCGTACTTCCGTATCCTCACTATCCGAATAGTTCAACATGGGCGATAGCATAAAATTCCAATACTTAATTTCTATGTCCGCTCCGTTTTCATGCATAAACTTCTTTAGAATGGAAAGTGAGATAGAAGGCGTATGGATGTCGGCCGGAGGAAGACAGTTTAATAAAATTTTCATAAGGGGGATTAAGCCGTTGCTTTGTGCATATAGAATGGTAAAAGTAGGTAATTAATTTGGCAGAATATTAAATATAATGTGAATTGAAGCCACCAAGATGGGATGTGACTAATTACTGGATCTGTTATATTTGAGTGGACCGGAAGTTAAGCAGCGCTATTTCTTACCCTGTCTTTTACTGTATCCCACGAAGAAAACTTCATTTCACCAGCTTCGTACTTTTCAAGTCTGCTGTCTAATTCTTTTTCCTGGTCAGTACTTAGCTGGTAAGTGTCCTTGTGTCTCTCTTTCAAAATTTGCAGCTCTTTAAGGATGGATGTATCCTGTAACTCGGTAAGCCAGTGTATAAGATCTATCTTAATTGATTGTGTATCCATGTTGTATCCTTGATTGCTATCATAAAGGTAATGATTAATATTTAGATTTTGGAACCAAAGGATGATTGAAACCCCACCTCATTCCTGCTATGGTTCATCACCAATGCGCTTGCAAAATCTGGGGACTAGCTGTGACTCCGTCTGCTAATGACGGCTTGTGTTGCCTGGCCGCTGAGTGCTATTCGCCTCTACTACTCAATCCGGGATTGCAAATCCCTGTTTTACATCCAATGATCATATACAGGCACACAGATAGCGCGCTAGCGGTATATTTCTATTTAGACCAATTAACAACTATTGATTTTTAAGGCAACGGACTGAATATCCAACCCCCTTGTTCATATCCCCAAATTGAATTTGATCAACATCGAAGTGTATATAAGAGTACAATGCCTCCAATTCGTTGTGGTTATTATTGTTCCACCAAGTTCCAATACTAAGCTCAAATGAAAAAGATCCATCAATTGTACACCTCCCCGCTGGTAATGCTGAAAAACCATATTCATCAGAGCCATTTCCATTAAAATCCCATCCATCCCGGCTTTTTAAGCTATATGCTGTTTTTTCAGATGAAATAAAAGTCACGAGATTCCTCCAATCATTTTCAGAAGACACTCGCCAACCATTCGGTGCAATACCACGGTTGTCAGTAACCGCAAACCAATTATACAATTTACCATATTTAGAACCCTTATTTTCATCGTATTCGTAATAACACCATGCAGGTTCTTTGTTCGCAGCAGCATGCCTCCATAGTTCCAGTGTATTTGCTTCCGGTATATTATCTCCGTTATTAAATGTGTCAACATCCAGGTTTTTAGCCATCCATACTTGGTTGCCAATTTCTGCAATATTCTCAATTATTACTTCGTTAGGCTTAATCTCTTGATCTTTTTCTCCGCATGAAATTAAAAGCAATAAAAAAACAAAGGCCATTAAAAAGTAATGCATTAATACATTTTTCATTCTTTCCATTATTTAAGTTAAAAAAAACATTTTTAAAAATCCGCTTTAAAAAATTTAGTATAAAAATACTCATTATACGATTCAAAAATAATAAATTAAATTTAATGGGGTATGTAGTCATGACCTGTGATTTTGATTTACAATTTCTTTATTGGAATTAGGTGGCGGTTGTCGCCAACTCCCCCGGGCTGGCCCTGGTCTCGAGCATAGGCAGGTACTTATTACTTTGGTTTACGTGATGGATGTGCAGGTCGCGCTCCTGGTTGTCGAGATCCCAGATCAGTGATTATTTCAGCTCCTCCGATTTATTCTGAGATATCGCGGCCTCATTCACCTTTTTTACATTCACAATATTGGTGACTTTTGCAGCCCCCTCTGGGTGTAGATTGCATCTACACCTATATATCGGGCTCTTTGAGTGAGGTTGAGGGTGGTAAGGATATTTTAGGAAGGGAATATGATTTTTTGGTTTCACAATCGAAAGCAATTATTCTGACCTTAAGCTATCTACTGGATTAGTAAATGCTGCTTTAATCGATTGATATCCTATGGCCAGATAAGCAATGAGAAGTACCAATAATCCGGCTAGGACAAATACCCACCACTCGATGTTGATCTTGTAGGCAAAATCCTGCAACCATTGATAGATTGCATACCATGCAAAGGGCAAGGCGATAAAAAATGCCACTACAACGAGGATTAGAAAATCCTTCGAAAGGAGAAGCATAATACTTCTAACTGAAGCACCCATGACTTTGCGAATACCAATTTCATTGGTGCGCTGGCTGGTTGAAAATGCCGCCATGCCGAAAATGCCCAATGAAGCGATAAGAATGGAGAGTACGGTGAAAAATCCAAAGATCTCTCCCAATTTCATTTCTGATTTGTATAATGCATCAAAGCGATCGTCAAGAAAGGCATATTCGAATGGATATGGAGAATGCTTTTTGAAGGTAAGCTCTATAAAGGTGATCGTTTCGGATAGTCTTTCAGGCCGTACCTTGAGTGATATTTTCCTGCCACGAGCATTGTGAAGTATTAATCTCAATGGTTGAATAGGTTCATGCAAAGAGTGCATATGAAAATCTTTAATGACACCTATGACAGGCAAACCACTAAATTCTTTGCCAATGGCTTTTTCAGGCGTATAGCCAAAAGCTTTTGCCGCAGTTTCATTGATCATGCTGGCTTCACCCATGTCACTTTTGATTTCTCGTGAAAAGTCCCGACCTGCTATAAGTTGGATGCCAAAAACTTCCAGAAAGTCGTAATAGACAAGGCTTCTGTATAGTAGAGTATTAGTTTCGATACTGTCATTTTCCTCTTTTCTTAAAGTGGACCAGCCACCAATATTGGTAGGCAGTTGACCAGATTTCGTTACAGCAATGATTTGTGGATTTTGAAGCAATTCATCACGTATTACATCAAATTTATTGTTCACAGCATTATCGCGGCTAGCAATTGTGATCACATACTCCTTGTCGTATCCAAGTTCCTTGTTTTGAATAAACTGAAGTTGGCGATAGATCACAATACTACCGATAACCAAAATAATGGACACGGCATATTGCATCACTATCAGCGATCTTTGCAGGGTAAATCCATTTGCCCTGTTTTCTATTTTTCCTTTGAGTACAAGGAAAGGGCGAAGGGAAGACATGTAGAAGGCAGGATAACTCCCAGATATTAATCCAACAACCAATACCAAAATGAATAGACCGGGAAGGAGCAAACTATTTTCTGTGAAGTTTAATTCTAAGGAGCGTTCTATTATACTTCCAAAAGCAGGCAAAAGTAGATAGGTCAATCCCAAGGCTAAAAGCAATGCCATAAAGGTAATGAGAACAGATTCCCCTAAAAATTGAAAGATGAGCTGCCTGCGTACGGCACCAACCACTTTTCTTAAGCCTACTTCTCTTGCCCTGCTTGCCGACCTGGCTATGGCGAGGTTCATATAATTGGCACATGCCAATAACAATACGATCAGGGCAATTGCCGAAAACAAATATACATATCTTGGGTTGCCTTTAAGTCCTAAATCATCATCGATGTTGGATTGTAAATAAATCTCAGATAATGCTTGCACAATAAACTTAGCATCCTGTTCATCATATTTATCCAATGCAGCAGGTAGTTTCTCCTGAATTGCCAGTGGATCGGTTCCTTCAGACAATAACAGAAATGTATGCTTAGAATAAGAACCCCATGAAGAACGTTTCATTTCATCAGCATAATCAAAATCGGATAAAATGCTTGCGATAAAAGAGAATCTGAAAGATATATTTTCCGGAGGGTCATTTATTACTCCCGTAACCGTATAAGGATCTTCATTTTGTATTACTTCACGAACCCCATAAAAATCTCCATTTTGGAAAATGAGTGTTTGCCCCAATGGATCTTTATCTCCAAATATTTTATTAGAAAGTGACTGCTTGAGTACGATGCT
>JAUUZS010000510.1 GCA_030589835.1 Cyclobacteriaceae bacterium | reverse complement strand
TGCCTCGCCGGCAAATTGCCTGAACTATGATTTTATGATTATATGATTTTCGCCAGCGCTTGTGTCTTCATAAGCGCTTTTCTTAAAAAATGAAAATCCCTCTGTCGCAGGTTTTCCACTGTCGCAGGTTTTCCAAACCTGTGACGACTATGGAAAGCATACCGACACAAACGAGAATGTGTAAAAGTACCTGACTTAACGGATTGAAAATCCTTTGTTTATCGACTTCCGGATTGCAATTCCGGAAGAGCGGGTCATCCTGAACTTGTTTCAGGATCTGTCTGCTATTCACAATGATCTAAGCATTAAAAAAATATCCCCTTAGCCAAATATATCGATAATGAATTAAACTATGCTTCGCCTTAGAATAGTCGCTTTTGCTGAGTAATGACTTGGATGCTTCAGGCTAGGCAGTAAATAGCTAACAGATCCCGGCTCAAGGCCGGGATGACGGCTGAATTCTTACTCTTCTTCCATAAACGGATATCTATAATCCGTCGGTGGCACGAAATTCTCTTTTATCGTTCTCGGAGACACCCACCTCAATAAATTGATCATTGACCCGGCTTTATCATTTGTTCCGGAGGCTCTTGCGCCGCCAAACGGTTGTTGGCCTACCACTGCCCCAGTTGGTTTGTCGTTGATATAGAAATTTCCCGCAGCATTTTTCAATTTCTTAGTTGTATCTTCAATTACATACCTGTCTTTTGCAAATATGGCTCCGGTCAATGCGTATGATGAGGTATTGTCAACTAAATAAATGGCGTCATCATAGTTCCCGGCTTTGTACACATAAATCGTCATAATCGGCCCGAACAATTCCTCTTCCATTGTCACATAATTCGGATCTTCCGTAAGCAGTACTGTCGGTTCGATGAAATACCCTGAGGATTTATCATAGTTGCCACCGGCAATAATCTCAACTACCGGGCTTTCCCTCGCTTCATCAATATAACCTGCCAGGTTATCAAATGATTTTTCATCTATTACAGCATTCATGAAATTTCTAAAATCTTCTGTTCCTCCCATCTTTATATTACCAAGGTCTTCCAGGAGAAATTCTTTCACATCAGCCCAGAGGTTATCCGGAATATAAGCTCTCGACGCGGCAGAACATTTTTGGCCCTGATATTCAAAAGCGCCCCTGGTGATTGCAATAGCAACTTCTTTTGCTCCGGCAGAGCTGTGGGCCAGTATGAAATCTTTGCCTCCGGTTTCACCAACAATCCTGGGGTAGCTTTTATAATTGGCAATATTTTTTCCAATAGTATCCCAAATTCCATGGAAAACCCGCGTGCTTCCTGTAAAGTGAATTCCAGCAAAATCAGGATGGTTCAGCACACGACCTGCCACTGTCGGCCCATCCGTCAGCACAAGATTAATTACTCCGTCCGGCACACCGGCTTCCTTGAATATTTCCACCAACACATGGGCTGAATAGATCTGTGTTCTCGATGGTTTCCAAACTACCACATTTCCCATGATGGCCGGAGCAGTCGGTAAATTCCCGGCAATGGCAGTGAAATTGAATGGAGTCAATGCAAAAACAAATCCTTCTAAAGGTCTTTGTTCAATTTTGTTCCAGATGTTTTTTGAAGACTCAGGTTGTTGTTTATAAATCTGCGTCATGTAAGTGACATTGAATCTCAGGAAATCAATCAATTCACAAGCCGCATCGATCTCTGCCTGGAATACATTTTTTGATTGGCCAAGCATGGTAGCGGCATTGATTTTTGCCCTGTATGGCCCGGCAATCAAATCAGCAGCTTTCAGAAAAATACTGGCCCGGTGTTCCCAGGACAAGTTTTCCCAATCTTCCCTGGCATTCAACGCAGCATTGATTGCCAAATCTACATGGCTTTCATCTCCCTGATGGTAATGCGCCAGTATATGTTGGTGATCGTGAGGAGGACTGATTGGTTTTTTATTCTCAGTCCGAATTTCTTCACCCCCGATATACATAGGTATATCCAACACCTGAGATTTTAAAGACCTCAGCATTTCCTTTAGTTCTGCCTTTTCTTTTGATCCCGGAGCATAATCCAATACGGGTTCATTCTTAGGGACGGGTACATTGAATAATCCTTTTGTCATTGAGATATTAATTAAGTGGTTTAAGATTCTTTACTAATTTATTCCACGAAATTAATGGGTAAATGATAATGATAACATGATAAAATGATTATTTTTTTACCGTTGTCCGGTAAAAATTAAATTCATGACCCTATGCCCTGCAAATCAAAGGATATTCATCAATTGTTCAAGCGAATCTATCTCGAAGGTGACTTTTTGGGAGTGTTTGATTTTAGTGGGGTTAAAAAATATTTGATCCATTGAGGCGTTTTGAGCGCCAATGATATCTGTTCCAAGATTGTCTCCAATCATTAGTGCATTTTCCCTTGTAGCTCCAGCTTCATTCATCGCAAATTCAAATATTTCTTTATGAGGTTTTCTATGTCCGGAGCTATCTGATGTGACAATTTTATTGAAATACTGATGAATGTTTGAGGCCTTTAACTTCGTATGCTGTACATCATCAAATCCATTCGAGAGAATATATAGTTTGTAATTTGGCTTTAAATAATCTAAAATTTCATATGTAAAAGGGATCACATTTTGTTTAGCAGGAGCAATTTTCAGGTATCTTTCAGCGATGCCAGCCGGGATTTCATTTTGATCGACACCCAAGCTTTCAAGGATTATGTTGAATCGGCTGTTGCGTAATTCCTTTCCATCAATTAGGCCATCATTAAACTTATCCCACAAATAGTTATTGACTTCGATAAATTTTTTCATCAAGTCATTAAATGTAAAAAACGGCCATTTTGAGAAGTTGAATATCCTATAGATCTCTTCCATGGCTTCGGACGTATTTTTTTCAAAATCCCATAGTGTATGATCGAGGTCAAAAAACAGATGTTTGTATTTTTTCAATGTATAGCTTTTCTTTTGATTACTGTAAAAAGACTGAGCCGATTTATGGATTGAATTAGCTGTTTGATTTTTTATGTTTAAATGCGGCTAATTCTCTATTTGAATACATAACTTCGAAAATATCGATATCCTTGCGAAGGATATAATCCTTTTCAATATAATTCCATATTTGACCCAACAGGCTTTGTACTTCGTCTTGAATATAATAGAAAATCCATTGATCGGACTTTCTGTATCCTACAATCCCGGCATTTTTAAGATAAGACATGTGTCTCGATGTTTTGGTTTGTGTATAATCCAGAATTAATTCAATATCCGAAATGCACATTTCATCATGGTTTTGAAGCAGATTTAAAATTCGCACTCTTGGTTCTTCAGATAGCGCTTTGAAAATCCTGGTGCTATACGTAATACTTAAGTTTTTAAACTTCATTTAGCCAGAAAGTAAATAGAATCAGATGCACTAAATTATACGCTTAATTGTTAAATTACGTTAAATAAATTGCCGTTTCTTAATCTTTCAAGTAATTTTAAGCCCAATTTGGATTTGTGAGAATAATCAGAAACATATTAATTTTTATTGGAGTTTTCTTCCAATTGTTTTTTACAGCATCGCTTTTGGCTCAGAATGAACAAAAGGATGTT
>JAUUZS010000515.1 GCA_030589835.1 Cyclobacteriaceae bacterium | reverse complement strand
GGTGACTGCTGCTGCCGGGGCTAAAATCAACAGGATCCCGGTTTTGCTACTTCCCGGGGATATTTTCGCCAAACGAAACGGTGATCCGGTATTGCAACAATTGGAAACTGCCTATTCGCAGGACATTTCTGTGAATGACTGTTTTAAACCTATTTCGAAATATTGGGACAGGATCAATCGGGCAGAACAACTGATCACGACTTTGCCGGCTGCGATGCGCATGCTTACTTCCCCGGCAGATACCGGGACGGTCACACTGGCTATGCCCCAGGATGTACAACCCGAAGCATTTGATTTTCCGGAGGCATTATTTGACAAGAGAATTTGGCATGTCCCAAGAAGCAGACCGGACAAAAACGCCCTTTTAAAGGCCGTAAATTTAATAAGAAATGCCAAAAAGCCTATGATCATTTCCGGTGGCGGCACCATTTACAGTGAAGCCACGGATGCCTTGCAAGCCTTCGTGAATCAGACAGGCATCCCCGTTGGCGAGACCTTTGCAGGAAAAGGCGCTTTGCCATACAATGATCCCCATAGCCTTGGCGGAACAGGGGCTACAGGTACCGAAGGTGCAAATTACATAAGTGAACGGGCAGATGTCGTCATTGGCATTGGCACGAGATACAGCGATTTCACCACCGCTTCCAAGTCCGCATTCCAAAATGAGGATGTAAAGTTTATCAATATTAATGTCACAGAATTTGATGCGCACAAACACTCAGGCCTTGCCTTGACGGGAGATGCAAAAGTAACATTGGAAGAGCTGACTGAGGCATTGAAAGGATATCATGTGGATAGCGAATATGAAGAAAAAGTAGAAGCGTTCAATACATCCTGGGATCAGAAAGTGGACTATGCCTATACGCCTGCTGAAGGGGATGGATTACCCAGCCAATCTGAGGTTGTTGGAGCATTGAACAATTTTGTAGAGCCAAGGGATGTGTTATTAAACGCCTCCGGCAGTTTGCCCGGCGACATTCACAAATTGTGGCGAACACGCGATCCTAAAGGCTTCCATCATGAATATGGCTACTCCTGTATGGGCTATGAAATTGCCGGTGGCCTAGGAGCCAAAATGGCATGCCCGGACAGGGAAATTTACGTGATGATCGGCGATGGTGGCTATTTGATGATGTCTTCAGAAATCGTTACTTCTGTTCAGGAAGGCTTCAAGATGATTATTATCCTGATCAATAATAAAGGATTCGGAAGCATCGGTGGACTTTCCAAATCCATTGGCCAGGAGGGTTTTGGTACGGAATATAAATATCGGGATGACAGTTCGGGACAATTAAGTGGTGATGATCTCCCTGTTGATCTGGCGGCAAATGCAGCAAGCCTGGGCGCAGAGGTGATTTCAGCGACAGACATTAAATCATTAAGTGAGGCCTTAAGCGTTGCTAAAGCAAACGATAAAACTACGGTCATTTACATCGAAACGGTACCGGAGAGAAAAATTGCTGGCTATGGCTGGGCCTGGTGGGAAGTGCCAATTGCTGAAGTATCTGAAATAAGCGCAGTGAATAAAGCCAGAGAAGCTTATGTGGAAAATAAAAAGAAGCAAAGGTATTTTTTGTAAGGATGGATGATAGAAGATTTTTTGTCAAATTTTAGAAAGAGATCTTTTCAGTTGAAAAGTTGATGAACAAAAGATCTTTCATCTTTGGACGAAGGAATATGAAAACAAAAAACCCGGCTTCATCACCAGCATAAGGACTGGGAGAGGAATTACCGGGACAACAATGTAAAAGTAGCAATAAATGGATAGAAAAGCAATAGAAAGGATTATTTCAATCGAGAGACTTGAACCTTATATAAGGCATCATTCCAATAATTTCGACAAAGCAGTTTTGCATTATAAAGCAAATATTGAAATTTCCGAGGCATTTTATTCATTATTGTCAATATTAGAAATTGGGCTACGAAACAATATTGATCATCAATTAAAACGAAAATTTAATGATATATGCTGGTATGAAAATCCGGTTTTTATAAAAATCGTATCCCGGTTTCAGATAGATAGTGTATCGGAAGCAAGAAACAAAATATTACGTAAAAAGAAGCCAATATCATCAGGGAAGATAATATCTGAATTGTCACTGGGATTCTGGACATCTTTATTAGACTCAAAATTTGAAAAGACCTTGTGGAAAAATATAAGATTTGCATTTCCAAATTGCCCGAAAAACCTTCGACAAAGAAAGAATATGAGTTCAAAATTTAATGGAATACGAAAATTTAGAAACAGAATTTTTCATCATGAATCGGTTTCATGGAACATTGATGCTCTTAAAAATTATAAAAATGAAATTATTGAAGGGATTGATTGGCTTGATATAAATCTGTTGAAGTGGAGTAAAGGAATTTTCAGAGTTAAAGAAGTAATTGAAAAACAAATTGAGACAATAAAATAAGCTGAAAGGGACAACAAATAAAACACCTGCATTTAAAAACTAATATTAACCAAAAAATATGATCACAGTAATTTCATTTATAGCATTTACCGGATTTGTGGCAGCTTATGCCTGGTACAAATTGAGGAAAGAGAAGCTTGACTCTCAGGACGGTTATTTTCTGGGAGGCAGGAGTCTTTCGGGGATCGTAATTGCCGGATCGATGCTACTGACAAACATATCTACCGAGCACTTGATCGGCATGAACGGGTCTTCCTATAAAAATGGATTTATCATCATCGCCTGGGAGGTGACCTCTGCCCTGGCCTTGATCGCTGCAGCCATTTATTTTGTGCCAATGTATTTGAAAATGGGCTTGACGACCATTCCTCAATACCTGGAAACCCGGTTTGATGCGTTGACACGAACCATCATCGCACTGTTTTTGATGGTGTCGTTTGTAGTCACACTCTTACCAATAGTGCTGTACACAGGAGCCATAAATCTGGAAAGCCTGTTCAATATTTCCGAGGTGCTTAACATCACCAAGACCGAAGGCATTTGGCTTACCGTAGTTGGCATTGGTGTTCTTGGATCGATATATGCCATTTTTGGTGGATTGAAAGCCGTGGCATTATCCGATACCATAAACGGTTACGGCTTATTAATAGGTGGTCTTTTAGTACCCATACTGGCTTTGATAAGCATCGGCGATGGAAACCCGATGACCGGACTGACAAAGGTTTTTGAACATGCGCCGGAGAAATTTAACGTAATTGGCGCCAAAGATTCAGTGCTGCCATTTGGCGCCCTTTTTACAGGATTGATCATTAACCAGCTATATTTCTGGTCGATGAACCAAACCATTATCCAGCGTGCACTTGGCGCCAAAAATTTAGTTGAAGCTCAGAAAGGCTTGCTTTATACCGGCGTTTTAAAAATATTCGTACCAATCATCATTGTACTTCCTGGGGTTATAGGCTTCTACTATTTTGGGGATTCTTTGTTTGACTCACAAGATATGGTCTATCCGGAATTAGTAAAAAAAGTGTTGCCCGTGGGTTTTGTAGGCTTTTTTGCTGCCGTAGTCATGGGCGCTGTGCTGAGTACCTTCAACAGTGTGCT
>JAUUZS010000354.1 GCA_030589835.1 Cyclobacteriaceae bacterium | reverse complement strand
TGCATCAGACAATTGCACCATCTCACCTGACGAATTGGGGAATTTGAATTCAAAACGATCATAACCTTCCTTCATGTAGGTCATACTATAAGGATCCGGCAATTCAAACTCCGCATTCCTTACGGCCGTCCACTTTTCATTTCTGGTTTTACCAGACCACAACTCACCCTCGATGGTGCCATCATCCAACATTTTTGCCTCAAACAATAAAGCATATGAACCATCGAAACAACTCAGTTTCATGGTGCTTCCATCAACTACTCCTTCTAAAAAACGATAATCCCCCGTGGCCGTCATAAAGGTTCCGGTAACTTTTTGACCCTTTTGTTTGAAGAGGCCAATGGCTTTTCCTATCCGGTTTTCCTTTATAAAATCCACCTCCCACTTGCCATCAAATGAGGCGGGACTATTTTTTGATTCTGTAAGGAATCTTGGTGCATCGCCAAATGTGGCCTCAAAAGGAATTACATAATCTTCGGCATAATTTTTTATCCACACCCCAGTAATGTTATCCCCTGCCACCCTGGCATGTATCGTCGCATCAAAAATAAATAGTTGCACGTGCAGCGAATCATCCTTAATCACGACCTCATCCAAAATAATCTTATCTTCAGCATTCATGAGCTCAATGGAATAACCCGAATCTCCATTCTTTACATTGAAATGAAACGGCACCTCATTCCCCTGGGGTTTTAACACCCCTTTCCAAATTCCTTCCTTTAAGCTATAATTTGAGGATTGCTGTGCCTTGTCTATGATTGTGCCACATGACCAATACAGACTAATGGATAAAATTAAAATGGAAAAACCCGTTTTCATAAACTTGCGTCTCTTTTGAAATGAAACGTAAACATATAACTTATGAATGAAGAAGCGGTGTAAGATCGCTGACATTTAGGAAAATAAGCTGAACGCACCATAATGCCCGATCTCAATAGAAGGCTGAAAGACTTTTCAGTATAGATATCGGAAATAAAAAACTTGACTTTGCAAACGCTCATCTTTTTAAAAAGAGAAATCATTTTCATTGACGTACTTCATCCCCCACTTACTCCCACCACCAAATGTTAATAAACACCGCTTTTACTGTTAATAACAATGTTGATAATCTGGCAGGGATTAATTTTTCGGTATAATTGAAACTTTTTTACAAAAAGTGTCATAAAGTGGGTCATTGTGGTTGAAATTGTGGCAATAATTAATATCTTTGTTCAAGTAGAATAGAAATTTACCTACAGCTAATGTCTCTTTTTACTGGTGAATATGAGTGTAAAATAGATGCCAAAGGAAGACTTACTTTACCTTCGAAAGTAAAGTCAAAGCTACCTGAAGTATCTGGAAATCAGCTTGTTCTAAGCCTTGGCTTGGAGCCATGCCTGGTATTATATCCCGTAGTAGAATGGAGGAAAACCTCTTCAAAAATAGCATCTAAAAATGAATTCAGTGAAGAGTTCCGGAGGCTTCAAAGGAATTTCTTCAGAAGGAATATTGAAGTAGAATTAGATGGGGCAGGCAGATTACTGATACCAAAGTCGATGACCAGGTATGCAAAACTTGAAAAAGAAATCATACTTGTTGGCATAGGAAACAGGTTGGAATTATGGGATCCGACAGTTTACGAAGATTTCATTATTGATGATAATTTAGAATTTTCAAAACTTGCGCAAAAGCACCTAACTGAGTGACCTCAAAAAATCATGACCTACCACAAGCCAGTTCTCTTAAAGGAAAGCATTGATGCGTTGATGATCAAACCTGAAGGCACCTACGTAGACCTTACTTTTGGTGGCGGGGGACATTCGATGGTCATACTCGAAAGAATAAAAGAAGGAAGTCTTTTTGCTTTTGATCAGGATCCTGATGCCGCAGAAAATGCCGCACGAATCACCAGTAAGTCCTTTAAGTTTATTAAAAACAATTTTAGGTACGTCGATAAATTTCTGAAGCTTCATGGAGTAAATCAGGTTGATGGTATTTTGGCCGATTTAGGCGTCTCTTCACATCAAATAGATTCCCCTCTGAGAGGTTTTTCTACCAGATTTGAAGGGGATCTTGACATGCGAATGGACAAATCTTCATCAAAAAGTGCCGGAAAGGTCGTCAATAGTTATGCTGAAAAGGAACTACATCGGATTTTAGGGATGTATGGCGAAGTAAAAAATGCCAAAAGTCTTGCATCTGCAATTGTTGTCGCCAGAAATCTGGCTCCTATCCGAACAAATGAAGGATTAAAAGATATCCTCAAAGAATTTGCTCCAAGAGGACGTGAATTCAAATACTTTGCGCAAGTATTCCAGGCACTACGCATTGAAGTGAATAACGAGTTGGAAGTGCTGAAAGAAATGCTGACAAAGAGTTTGAATGTGATGAAACCGGGCGGTCGGCTCGTTGTGATTTCGTACCACTCGCTCGAAGATCGTCTTGTAAAGAATTTTTTTAACAAGGGGAAATTTTATGGGGAGCTGGAAAAGGATGCTTTCGGGAATGTGCTGAAGCCTTTAAAATCAATCACCAGAAAGCCGATTGTAGCAACTGAAGGGGAAGTCCTTGAAAACAAAAGGGCCAGAAGTGCAAAAATGAGGATTGCAGAAAAAATTTGACATGGCAGGAAATACATATAAAATAAACAAAGGAAAAAAGGGCAAGGGAAGTCTGTTTTCATTAATAGAAAACAAACTCAAACTCGATTCCCTATTCGATGATGGCCTTCCTGCCAAGTATATTCCGCACACACTTTTTCTGACGGTGATAGGAATATTTTATATCGGTAACAATCACTGGGCAGAAAAAACTGTCAGAAAAATTGACAAGATGCAAATTGAGGTCGAAGAGCTTCGGGCAGACTATACTTCCCTTAAGGCCGACTATATGTTTGCAAGCAAGCAATCGGAAGTGGCAAGAAAAGTAAAAAAAATAGGACTGGTAGAAAGTCAAACTCCACCAAACAAAATAATTATAGAAAAGGGTGAACATTAAAAAGTCCATAATATTAAGGGTTAGAATCGCTTTTCTACTCATCGGTGTTTTCGCTATCGCAGCAATAGCCAGGGTTTTTATGCTCCAGCGGGTTGATGACCGGAAATGGGCTAAATATGCCGAAGAAACCGATTTGCAATATAGATCTGTCCCTGCAACCCGTGGCAATATTTATAGTGACAACGGCAGCTTGCTTGCCACCTCCCTACCTTCTTATCGCCTGGCATTCGACCCGACAATTGCCAGTGATAAGGTCTATAAGCAAGGAATCGACTCCTTGACATATAGACTATCTTATCATTTCAATGACCGAAGCAGGGAATATTACAAACGTAAAATCAACGACGCTCGGATCGACGGAAAGCAATACATTATACTAAATCGAAAACTAATCAAATACCAGGACAAGAAAGACATTTCCCATTGGCCGATCTTCAGAGCAGGCCGCCTAAAGGGGGGAGTCATCTTCGAAAAAGTCGACCAAAGATATCGGCCATTTTCATACCTCGGATACCGTACCGTAGGCTTTGTAAATGACAATAACGACGGAGCTGGTCTCGAATATAGTTTTAATAAATACCTATCCGGAAAAGATGGAAGGGCTTTATACCAGAAAATAGCTGGCGGCAACTGGAAGCCACTTCATGACGCTTCCGCAGTCCGGCCGCGCGAAGGCTATGACATTCATACTACCATAAACGTAAACCTTCAGGATGTAACAGAATCGGCACTTTTGAAAGCACTAAAAGACCATGATGCGGATTATGGCTCCGCTATTGTTATGGAGGTTGCTACTGGCCAAATAAAGGCGATTTCAAACTTGACTAAAAACGAAAAAAATAATGATTATCGTGAAGTCTATAATTATGCCGTCCAAAAATTGTCAGATCCCGGATCTACTTTCAAGTTGGCCTCCATGATTGCCCTGTTAGAAGATTCCAAAATAAAACTTTCGGACAGCATTGATACAGGCAATGGCGCCTACAAATATTACAATTCGACGATGCGAGATCATAAGCCCGGAGGTTATGGGAAAATTACGGTAAAGGAGGCTTTCCAATATTCTTCAAACATCGCCATTTCGAAAATGATTTCCGAGCAGTTCGGAAGTGACCCTCAACGCTATATTGATTATATCAATTCTTTTGGATTGGCACAACCTCTAGGCTTTCAGATGATTGGAGAAGGGATCCCGAAAATAAAGACCCCTAACGACAAATCATGGAGCGGAATCACCCTTCCCTGGATGTCAATTGGTTATGAAGTCGAAATCACCCCACTTCAGGTCTTGTCATTATACAATACCATTGCCAATGATGGCAATTTAATCCGTCCTCTGATTGTAAAATCAATCACCCAGGCCGACCAGGAAATAAAATATTATGAAAGTCAGATTATCAAGAAAAAAATCTGCTCAGAAAAGACGTTAAAAGAAGTCAGGCTATTGTTGGAGAGCGTGGTGGAAAATGGCACAGCGATTAACATAAGAAACAGATACTATAAAATCGCCGGCAAAACAGGAACTGCACAAAAAATCGTCAATGGACGATATATAAAAAAATACAACACTTCGTTTGTCGGCTATTTCCCGGCGGAACGTCCTCAGTACAGCTGTATCATCATTATTGATAAGCCAAAGGGATTCAGACAATACGGGTCTAATGTCGCTGCCCCGGTATTTAAAGAAATAGCGGATAAAATTTATGCCCGAGACCTGAAAATGCATGCCCCATTTATCACTGAAACAAACACTATGAAAGGTATTTTTCCAGTAATCAAAGCGGGGAAAAGAGAAGATTTACAAAAAATATGCGACGAGTTTTCCATCCCCAACAAAGCATTAACCACTGAAGAATGGGTGAAAACTAAACGCAATGAAGACGCTGTGTTTTGGACGACCGATGAAATAGCCCCGGAGGTCACGCCTGATGTATTGGGCATGACACTCCGGGATGCTATTTTTCTCCTTGAAAATCACGGCTTGCAGGTATTGCATAAAGGGAAAGGGCGGATAAAAGCACAGTCCATATCGCCCGGAAAAAAATTAGTAAAAGGAAGTAGCATCACACTAACGCTTGGATGAAGTTATTAAAAGACATATTGTATAAAGTGTCTATCCTGGCAAGCTCAGGGGATATGAACGTACCTATTGAGCAGGTACAGTTCGATTCCCGGAAAGTGGGCAAAGGAGATTTGTTTGTTGCCACAAAAGGAACACAAGCAGACGGGCATAAATTTATCCAGGATGCAATTGATCAAGGCGCTTCGGC
>JAUUZS010000534.1 GCA_030589835.1 Cyclobacteriaceae bacterium | reverse complement strand
TGATTTCATTGGGATTGAGCCCTTTTTGCGCTTTTGGGAAGAGCACTTGTCTGCCAACTGATCCCCATGGGCGTGCATTTACATGCATATCCACTCGTTGTGCATAACTGCCTGTCATAAGGCTGGATCTGGACGGCGAGCAAACTCCGCTGGTCACGTAGAAATCTGTGAATACCACGCCTTCAGCAGCCATACGATCCAGGTTTGGTGTTCTATGCACTTTATTCCCATAAGGGCCGATATCTCCATACCCCAGATCATCGCAGTAAATGATGATGAAATTTGGCTTTATGTCTTTTTGTTCGCCACATGAGATTAAAAAAAGAAGGATAGAAAAGAGTATAGCATGAAAAAAATGAATGTTTATTTTCTTTTGTTTCATTGGTATAAATATTATAGATCCTTGGAATTTACGATGCCTTTTGTATTCATTTTCACAGCAGCGGCTTTAAAAAGGCTCCAGATTTTGGTGCCTTCTTCCAGCTTCATTTTTTGCCTTGTAGCCAAAGTTACTTCGGCAATCAATTTAAAGCCATGGTCAATTACACACAACACCTTATTTTCTGTAGTAATCAGCTTTTCAATTTTTCCTTCAATTTGGTTTTGAATGGAAATATCCTCGATTTTATGAAGAGCCAAAGTCACATCTTCCGGTCGTAAGATCACATTAATATAATGATCAGAAAAAAAACTATTCCCATCTAGCCAGGACTCCGCATAAATCTGATGTTCGTTATTAGATAGGATCATAATCCCTTTTTCGCCATCAACATAATCAAGCTTTAGCTCAATGGAATTTATCAGACCCGATTTACTCATTTCAGTAATTGCTTCTTTCTGACCAATCAAATCATAGTAATTTCCATGACCCAGACATTTACCATCATGAATGATAAGCAACTGATCAGATAGCATCAAAAGATCGGAAAGATCATGGCTGATGACCAACATGGGAATGTTGAATTGCTTAATCAATGGTTTTAATAGCGCGATTATATGCTGTCTGAGGTTTTTATCTAATGCAGAGAAGGGCTCGTCAAGTATCAGAATGTCTGGCGAAGAGAGTAAAGCACGGCCAATAGCAACGCGCTGAGCCTGCCCGCCAGAGATTTGGGATACTCTTTTATTAAGGATATCCGTGATTCTTAGTAAGTCAGATACCTCTTTAAATAATTCCAGATGCAGTTTTTGTTTCAAACCATATTTCAGGTTTTGAAGCACATTCAGATGTGGAAACAAGCGCCCTTCCTGAAATACGTACCCTATTTTCCGCTTCTCAGGTGGCAGGTTTATTTTTTTTGAAGCGTTAAATACTTCATGATTTTTAATACGTACATATCCTTGGTCGGGCGTTTCCAATCCGCAAATCACATTTAATAACGTAGTTTTCCCAGCTCCGGAAGGACCAAATATTCCCGTCACCTGTGATTCAATTTCACATTGAATATCAAGTTGGAATCCCGGCCTCGAAAACAGAAAATTAGCGCTAATCATACTCATGATTTCTTAATTAGTTTTCTGTTTAAAAATTCAGAACCTACCATCGCCAGGAATGAAAGTACTATCGAAATGGTTGCCAACCTTAAGGCAATGAGCTCTCCGCCGGGCAATTCCATGGCTGAGTATATTGCTAATGGCAAAGTTTGTGTTTGACCAACGATGTTGCCTGCAAAGGTAATAGTGGCACCAAACTCCCCGAGGCATCTCGCAAAGCTGAGGATGAACCCACTAAAAATTCCAGGCAATGCCAGTGGAACTGTAATGGTAAAAAATGTTTTCCATGGTCCGGCTCCAAGGGTCCTTGCTGCAGATTCCAGTTCGACATCAACCATTTCAATGGCGACCTTAATCGCCCTTACCACTAAAGGGAATGATACGATTATGGAAGCCAGGACTGCAGCCCAAAATGTGAAGGATATTCTGATGTTGAAATGTTCCAGTAAAAATGCACCAATAAACCCTCTGGTACCAAAAACCAGTAACAACAAGTAGCCAATCGTCACCGGAGGAAGTACTAAAGGCAACTGAACGAGCCCATCTAAAAACCATTTGCCTTTAAATTTTTTTCTGGCCAGAAGCCAACCTACTCCAATAGCAAAAGGTAAGGAAATGACAGCACATATAGTTGCCACCTTGACGGATAAACCAATGGCTTGAAGCTCTTCATATGTCAGGTCAAAAAATTCCATTTTTTATTCTATGGATTTTCATAGGTTTTATAGTAGTGTATTTTCTGATTAAAGAAATACCCTATTCATTTGCATATTTAGGTCAGTTATCTTCGAAATTAAATATTCTGGCTATAATTTTTATGGTTTTATTGTTAAACATTCTTTTAGACACCAACTGAGTGTCATATAAATCAATTCTTAATATCAATCTAGCCTTAATAATTCATGAATATTTTCCATTTAGCGATAAGGTATTGAAAATCAGTTTCTTCATTAAAACAGCAAGAATATATAAATTTTCAGCCGGAATAATTGAATTCGATTTCAATACCGTCATTTATAGCTCTTTAAAAGTATCAATAATTATTTCCTGCATTATGCAGGCTAGAATCCCATTTTCTTCCAAATATGGATATTCTCATCTGAGGAAAGAAAGTCCAAAAAGTATGCTGATCCTGGATTGCTCTCATTCACAATAATAGCCTGATAGCTTATAGATTGGTGACTTTCTACTGGAATAATAGATATAATCCGTGTTTTAGTGGATAATTTGGCGTCTGATAAGTACACAAAACCCATGGAAACTTCACCTAATTCTACTAATCTGAGTGTACTTCGGGCATCCTTAGTTAGAATTAATCTGGTAGTCAATTGATTATAAATATCATAAAATTCCATGCTTTCCTTCGTGTATTTTCCTAAAGGAACATGTCCGGGATCAGCTATGGAATAATTACCTTTATGTTCTGGTAAATTCAGGTCATTGAAATCTACGCTATCCATGCCAGATTCAATAGGCGCCACCACGGCCAAGCTGTTCGAGGCGATAGTTTTGGGCAGGTGTTCCAGTTTATTTCTTTGAACTAAATATTTCATCCAATCCTGATTTGCAGAAAGAAAGATATCAGCCTGTGCTCCATTTTCTATCTGCCTGGCTAAAGTACCAGATGTAGCCGAATTAATAATGATTTTTTCTACATGG
>JAUUZS010000306.1 GCA_030589835.1 Cyclobacteriaceae bacterium | reverse complement strand
GTACGTTTTGGATCTCCGCCTCCGGCCTATCAATTTTTTAGACCACCAAATTCTCCAGTTTCCAGGGATCACGGCTTTCTCTCGATCGCAGGGCATTGGCTTCATTATCATCAATAAATGCTTCCTCCTTGGGATTCCAGTTTACCTTCCTGTCGAGTTCCATGGCGATGTTTCCCATATGGAGTGCCGAGGCAGTACGATGTCCTACTTCGACAGGCACAAAGGTCTCCTTTCGGGATTTTACACAGTCGATAAAATTTCGGTGCTCACTCACTGCCGTGTAGAGCTTGGTATCACTTATTTTTAGCTTGGCATTCAATATTGATTCTTTACTTGCTTCGAGTTCGCCTCTCCATCCAAGACATTGAATCCATCCTTCCGATCCCTGAAATCCTATGGATGTCCCGCCCGACACTACCTGCATAGACACGCCATTGGCATACTGGTACATAAGGTCAAAGGTATTGGCGGTATTATAAATCCCTCCTGACAAAAACTCCCCTTTGCCCTCCACGCTTATCGGGCCTGAATGATCTGATCCATTTGCCCACTGGGCGGTATCTACATAATGCGCTCCCCAGTCTGTAAGCATGCCACCCGAATAGTCGGAGATCCAGCGAAAGTTAAAATGACATCTTCCCGGAGCATAAGGTGCTACAGGTGCTGGTCCCAGCCACATGTCAAAATCAAATCCTTTTGGAACCGCTTGTGTCTCCGTACTTGCCGGGTGCAATTTGATGACGTCATCATCCGGGACACGAATTATCATTTTCTCCAATTTGCCGATATACCCATTTCTGACCAGCTCGGCCATGCGGTGATACACTGGTACTGCCCGGTCTTCAATGGAAGTCTGATACACCGTTTGGTGTTTTTTCATGACATCGCACAATATTCGTCCTTCGGTAATAGTGAGTGTGGGTTTTTCGCAAATCACATCTTTGCCTGCCTGGGCTGCCAAAATAGAGATGGGGACATGCCAATGATCGGGTGTGGAAATCATAACAGCGTCAATGTCTTTCCGCGCTAGCACTTCACGAAAATCATTGTAGGTGGCACAATCCTGATTTTGGTAAGTTGAATCAACAATTTTTTTGGCGTCATTTCTTCTTTCAGTATCCACATCGCAAACGGCCAGGATCCGCACATCTTCAAATTCCAGAAAGGCTTTCATGTTCCACGATACACCATGGCCGCCAACTCCTATCATGCCCAGGGTAATTTGTTTGGAGGGTGTCTTTGAGCATGAACCCAGGATATAAGGCGCAGTGATTATTGCTGCAGCGGCACTTGAAGTATGCTTAAGGAATTTACGTCGGTTTACTTTGTTCATTTTGGGTATGGATTTAGTGTGACTCAGAAGTTTCTGGTTACAAGTATACAAATTGATCTATAAACTATCGACGGGACAGGAGGAATTTTGGGAAGTGATAATAAATCTTGCAAAGGAGCAAAGGCGCAAATAAGAAGTTTTAATGCTAATTGCCGGGTACAATTTCATCACTTGGGAGAGGAAAAAAAAGAGGTAAGCATACTGGAATACTTACCTCTTTCTTCATGTATTTTTATTCTACTAAAATAACTTTCAGCATTTTTATTATTATCTTAATCGCTGCAAGGCAAAAGCTGCAGATTCTGAAAGATCTTTATCATTAACCAGTTTCTCCAGTGCTGGTATTGATTTTTCTGAGCCTATCCAGCTTAACTCACGACACAAATATTTTTTACTGTCAACCGTTGCTTCAGAGTGTAAAAAATTCAAAATCTTGTCTTCAAATATGGCATAATCTTCTGATGTTCCTTCGCTATTCCGAATACGCATGGAGATATCACTCAGGTATTTTTTGCTTTTACCAATTTCGTAGGTGTTGGCCTTGGCAAAAATTTCGTCCAGGGTTAAGGGCTCGAAATCTGACCAGGTATGTGTGCTTACGGAATTTGGAAAATCCAATGGCGCTTCCTGCGAAACCACACCGGTCGCCGCCCACTCAGCGCCTCTTTGGAGCGTTGTGATAAGTCCTACACATTGCATGGAATTGGCAGCATTATTTCCTAGAGCAGCATGAAATACACGTCCTTCACCATACTTCACGGTATATAAAACAGGTATCTGTTTACCATTTCCTCCGTATATGGTGTCGGCTTGTGCAGTAGACAAAATTTCTACGTCACCATCGAGCCCTTCAGAAGAATACAACATATAATCATCACTATGAATCCATACTTTACTCAATCCTTTGGTGACAGGATGATCTTCATTGATGTTGACCACCCGAAAATCATACGCTTCACTTGACCTGCCGCTAGTTTTTTCAACCACAGGTCCTACTATATTCTGATATTCAGACCAGTCGGCAAAGGCATTGCCGGCATTACCCAACACGATTACCCCACCGCCGTTTTTCACATAGGCGACAAATGCTTCTTTTGTTTTGTCTTCCCAATTTCCCTTATCTACATTCAGGACCACCAAATCACATTTGTTGAAATTTGGAGAGGTGCCTTTTTCAATGTCCACATCAAACAAACCGGTATTTTCAAGAATCGTTTGAATGTTCTTGCCTGATTCGCCGCTTTGATCTGTTATAACTACTGCATTCAAGCTGGCAGGTTCTTTACATTGCGTAAAAAACAATGTTGAAGTAACTGCGAGAATGAATATATTCTTTATGATATTCATTTTATTTTTATTTTTTTTGTATTTAAATTTTATGGAAACAATGCCCCATGTTGATTATAATCAAGTACTTAATAATAATCACATGCAAGGAATGCCTCATAGCGATTTTCTAAACATTAAGCCTTTGCATCTAAATTCCATGGCCCTCTGTAAGGACGTACCAACATGCGGTTTGCATATTTGTTGTTGGTGATTTGTTCCTTTTCGGGGTTCCAGCTTAATTTTTCACCTGTCAGCATGGCAATTTCACCAAGTAGGGCAACGCTGATTGAACGCAGTGCAAACTCTGATGGAGTAATCGTTTCTTTCCTGGATTTGATGCAATCGAGAAAATTTTGATGATGATCATCGCTTTTATAAAGACGTGTTTCATTTTCACCTATTGGGCCCTCAAGAATCTTGGGATCACTGGCTTTGATCGTGTTGCCTCTATCGACATGAATCCATCCTTTGTCGCCATACCAAACTGTTCCCATGCCATGCTTTTGCTTTCGGCTATTGGCAACTCTCATGGTTACTCCGGACTTATAGGTGCAGGTGAAATCATATTCTACAGGAACATCATAAATTCCTTCTCTTGGGTATACTCCCGTGCCTTCAACCGACACAGGCCCTGTCTTGTCGTAGCCCAATCCCCAATGCGCGATGTCGATGTGATGACCGGCCCAGTCAGTCAGCTGACCTCCTGAATAGTCCATGATCCATCTCCAATTCCAATGAGAAACACCTCTGAAAGGCACGGCAGGAGCAGGCCCGAGCCACATTTCCCAATCCAATTCTGATGGTACATCAGTAATAGGAGGGGTGCCAATTCCACTATTTCCGTTTGGCAGGCCAACATCTACATGGCTTATTTTTCCCATTCTTTCGTTTATCGCCAATTCAGCGCCTCTATGAAAATTGGGTCGGGAGCGCTGCCAGCTACCAGTCTGCCAGATGACGTTGTTTTTCGCTACTGCATTTACCATAGCCCTGGCTTCGGGGATGGACCTGGCCAATGGTTTTTCGCCGTAAATGTCAATGCCTTTATTGGCCACTGCTATGCCTATTAGCGCATGCCAGTGGTCGGGCACGGCAATGGTTACCGCATCAAGTTTTTCTTTCTCCAGAAATTCCCTGTAGTCGTTATAGGTACGACAGTCCTGGTTTTTATATTTTCCATTTACCATCAAGGCAGATTTCCCTCTTCTGTTTCGATCTACATCACAGATAGCCACATACTGCACTTCTTTCTTTCCCAGAAAATTCCGGGACTTCCCCGTCCCCATGGAACCGAGGCCAATGCCTCCCATGACGATTCTATTGCTGGGAGCGATGGCTCCATTTTTTCCTAAAGCGCTGCCTGGAATGATATATGGCGCTGCAATCATTCCCAGGGTTGATCCTACAGCCTTTTTTATAAACTTCCGTCTGGTATCTTTCATATTGGGTTTATTTATATTCGTTGAATTCATTTTTATATAGTTAAAAGGTTGTTGGTTCAAAGTTTAATTTGTTACTCTGGCGCAAGCGTCTCGCTTGTGCCTTTTTATTTGCTTTCTACAATTTGTCAAGTATTATGACATTAAATTTAGCACAAGCGAGACGCTTGCGCTAATAGGTTAAACTTTGAACCATAAACCACATGGGTTAAACCGCATTCCCAGGAATCGGCACCTCAAATTTCATATCCACATCACCAAGATTATATTCTTTTGGCCCGAGTCTCATGTCCGATTTCATCATTTGTTCCCAGGTGACTTTCTTTCCGGTATATGCTGCGGTTCTTCCCATAATTCCCGTAAGGGTAGAATGTGCACATGCCTCAGCATCACTTATGTATTTACCGGTTCTGATGGCTGTTACCCAGTCCACGTGTTCCTGGATGTATGGAGTAAGTTTTACTTTTCCGGTTGACTCTCCTTTTTCATTTTTAGGATAATCATACTCCCAAAGCACCTTTCCTTTGAAATCATAAATCCTATGGGGATTGATATCTGAAAGCATGATCATTCCTTTGGTTCCGATGATCACCTCTCCAATTCCATTGGCGCATTCATCAATCTGTCGGCACATGCTGTGCATGCTAAATCCATTTCCATAGGTAAAGTCGATGCTGAAATTATCGAATTGATCTCCTGTTTTTCTTCGCTGACGGCTACCAAAACCTACCGCAAATTGTGGGGTTTTCTGTGCAAACCAGTTGATAATATCAATGTTATGCACATGCTGCTCAACGATATGGTCACCACTCAACCAACTGAAATTATTCCAGTTCCTAAGCATATATTCCATATCGTTTTGCCCTTCCTGGCGTTCCTTATACCAAACGTGTGCCTGGTTCCAATATGCTTTTGCAGCCAGGATTTCTCCAATGGCTCCATTGGCAACCTGGGCAAACGATGCCACATAGTCACGTTGGTGTCTGCGTTGTGTTCCACAGATTACATTGAGCCCGAAGGCTTCCGCTTTTTTAGCCTCTGCTAATATTTTTCTTATCCCCACGGGATCAACCGCAATGGGTTTTTCCATAAACACGTGCTTCTTCGCTTTTACACTTGCTTCGAAATGTTCAGGTCTGAAGTGTGGAGGTGTTGCCAAAAGGACAACATCAACGTCACCGTTGTCCAGCAATTTTTGATATGCATCAAATCCGATAAAACATTTGTCATCAGCAATCTCAACGCCTTTCTCTCCCAATTTATTCCTACAGTCCTTAAGCTGATCTTCGAATACATCAGCTAATGCAACGATTTCCAAACCATTGCCTGCTGCCAGAAAATTTAATGCAGCTCCGGTTCCTCTGTTGCCACACCCTACCAAACCGGCTTTGAGTTTTTTGCCATCCGGCGCTTTATCCAATAGCTCCGGAAGTCCTAATTCCTCATATGATTTTGAAGACTCACCACAAGCACTCAATATGGTACCTGTCGCCAGAGCGCCTACCGTTCCAGCTTTTACGGCAGAAGATAAGAAACCTCTTCTGCTTACCCCTTTGTTATTTTCGTTTTTCATTATGTAGTATTAAATTTTTAATATTATGTTACGCTATAAAGAATGAGTTAATGCTCAAATTTCCGGCAGGATATAAATTACTTTTGTCCAAACTTC
>JAUUZS010000553.1 GCA_030589835.1 Cyclobacteriaceae bacterium | reverse complement strand
GGAAAGATGGATTATTTTCCGGGAGCCTTTGCAGAATACTGCCTGGGATGGGCCGATTTGTTGCATCCGATTCCAGATACTTTGTCTTTTGCTGAAGCGGCTTTATCCGATATTTTGTGTGTTGCCGTTCATGTGGTAGATCGCACCTCCATCTATGAAGGGGCAAGTGTGTTGTGCATTGGCGGTGGCCCGGCAGGATTAAGCATTGCACAGCTGGCGCAGGTTCGCGGAGCTAAAAATATCATTATTTCTGAACCGGCTCCACTGGCCCGAAAAGTACTAAGCACCTATCCTCAATTTACGGTTATCGATCCAAATGTGGATGATGTAGGCCAGATCGTTGAATCCATTACGGGAGGTGAAGGATTGGCTGCCGTTTTCGATTCTGTAGGCAAAGCAGATACCATCGAGATGGGAATTCCTCTACTTGCCGAATCGGGTACGTATGTAAACCTTGCGGTTCATGATGAACCGATCCAGCTCAATGCTCTGGCTCTTGGTTCAGAACGCAGCTTCACCACCTCATCCAATGCGTTTTACCGCGACCTGAGTGAGGCCTTTGAGCTTCTGAATTCCAGAACCCTGGATGTGAAACCCTGGATCACGCATAAATTTTCATTAGAGGAACATCAAGTAGCATTTGACTTGCTGCTTCAGGATCCTAAGCAAGCCTATAAAGTGGTATTTGAACCTTGAGAATCACGGGCTAAACATTGAATTTGATTGTTTTGTATATTGATTTTTTTGACATTGGAATTTATTTGTATTTTGGACCTTGATATTTGTAATTTTTTAAGAATCAATGAATCGTTTCAAAGATAAAATAATACTTGTGACCGGATCGGGTCGTGGAATCGGTAAAGCCACAGCTTTGCGTTTTGCCAAAGAAGGGGGCATCCTCATTGTGCATGATGCCGCAGAAACTTCAGAACTCAAAGAAGCGTATAAGGAAGTTTCTGCTATCAGTCCTTCCAGTATAAAGCTAATTTGTGAATTAGCTGACTCAGATGCCATTCGGGATATGTTCACAAAAATTGAAGCTCATTTCCACCGTTTGGATGTTTTGGTAAACAATGCCGCTACACAAAACAGCTTTCCTTTCCTTGAACTGCCGGAAGCAGACTGGGATCGAATTATGGCCGTGAACCTGAAGGCCCCTTTTCTCTGCGGCCAGCTTGCAGCGCACATGATGGTGAAGCAAGGAGGAGGAAAAATCATCAACATTGGTTCGGTACATGAATTCCAAACCAAGCGTAACTACGCGCATTATAGCTCCGCAAAAGGAGGACTGGTGATGCTGACCAAAAATATGGCCCTTGAACTGGCTGAATACAACATTCAGGTAAATCAGGTTTCTGCGGGGGCAATCGCTACCGGCCTCACTGATCCAGAGCGCCAAAAACAATTTCTGACTGCTGTGCCGGCAGGTAAAGTCGGACAGCCCAATGACATCGCTGCCACAGTATGTTTCCTGGCTTCAGCGGATGCAGATTACATCACCGGAACCTGTCATACGGTTGATGGAGGTTTGACATTGGGCTTTTGCGCCAGCAGACCGGATCTATAAGTTTAGCCCAATAAGCGTATGATCTCGTAAACCTGCCTGTCCGTGAGGCAGGGTCGCTAAGACGCAAAGATTAATGTCCTACATTTCAATACTTTGCGACTTAGCGTCTTTGCGTGAAACTTGATAATTATAGTATATTGACACGACGCATAATTAATTCTGCGTGAATTCAAAAGAGATAAGATTTGGCAAGTTAAAATTATATTTAACCTCCATTTTAAGGCATAAAAGCTAAATATTTACCAAATAATCTTTAGTTTTCCTAAAATATTATAGCTCCCATTATCTTCACGTTCTAATCATGAAAAAAAACCTATTTAGTTCACTACTTTTTCTAAGCAGCTTATTCATTGTCTTTTTATTCATTCAATGTGAGTCCAAAAAGGAGGATACATGGATCGCCATCCCTCCTGCCCATGATCAATATTTAACAGTCAATACTGAAGGTATTACCATTCTACCAAATGGCAGATTTATTGAACCTGCCGGGAGAACCTTCAGAACTGCTCCCCATCCTTATGGCCTTACCTTAAGCCCTGATGGAACAATTGCCGTCACCGCCAATTCGGGAACTACTCCCCTTTCCATCACCATTATCAGGGATGTATTGTCCGCACAGCCCGATATTCAGCAGGTGCCTCCGGGGCCTGCAACGGAAAAAGGCATTTTGGCTTCCGTCTTTATGGGACTGGCCATTAGCCCGGATAACGAAAAAGTATATGTTTCCGGCGGACAGGAAAATAAGATTTATGTATTCTCAACACAGGATGGTGAAAAAATCGATTCGATCAATTGCGCTGTTAATGATGAAGCGATTGATTATTCCCACGGATATATTGGCGATCTGGTGCTGACCAAGGATGGATCAACCATATATGCGGTCGATCAGATCAATTTCAGGGTAGTTGTGCTGGATACGAAACAAAGAAAACTGAAGCACAGCATTCCGGTAGGAAGATATCCCTTTGGCATTGTTTTGTCTCCTGACGAGCAGAAAGTGTATGTAGCCAATGTAGGCATGTATGCCTATCAGCGTATTCCGGGTTTGACGGAGCATAACCTCAAAGAAAAAGCTCTGAAATTCCCTGCTTTTGGATACGGTACGAAAGAATCCGAAGAAGGCATCCACAATGACAGCATGGATATCCCTGGACTTGGAAAACAGAATACCACGGAGTCATTTTCAGTATTTACCATTGATATTTCAGACAAAGACAATCCGGAGGTCATTGCGAAAAACAAAACCGGGCATCTTGTAGGGGCTTTGGTCGATGGCGTTCCCGCAGTTGGCGGAGCCAGTCCCAATTCGCTGGCAGCAACGGAT
>JAUUZS010000006.1 GCA_030589835.1 Cyclobacteriaceae bacterium | reverse complement strand
TGGGAAATATGTTTTTGTGTCACATAACCTCGGGAGGTTTCAGGTGCCTACCACTCAACTGGAGCAGGGGTGGATGAATACCAGTGCCTTAAGTGTGATTGATGCGGAAAGTCTTGAATACGTCGCTACCGTTTTACTGGATGAGCCGGAGCTTGGAGCGGCCGGTTCCTGGGGAGTGGACTGCAGCAATGATTTTATTTTTGTGGCACATTCCGGCACCCATGATTTCAGTAAAATAGACTATCAGGCCTTTGTAAAAAAACTTGAACATCATCCGGATAAGCAAACGCTTTCTTACAATTTGAAATTTTTGTCCGGCATTAGAGCGCGAATAAAATTAAATGGGAACGGGCCAAGGGCATTAAAATCATTTATGGGTCAATTGTATGTTGGAAATTATTTTACAGACAATATCAATGTCATTGAGTTGAATCATGAAGGTTCAATGAATATTTCAAATCTAAAGTTGAGGGAAAGTGCTGAAATGGATGAGGTTCGATTAGGTGAAATGCATTTTAATGATGCTACATTCTGTTTTCAGAGTTGGCAGTCCTGTACCGGGTGCCATCCTAATGAAGCCAGAACCGATGGATTAAACTGGGACCTGCTCAACGATGGAATGGGAAATTCTAAAAACTGCAAAAGCATGTTGCTGGCTCATGAAACCCCACCGGCAATGATTACCGGCATCCGCCCGAATTCTGAAGTGGCAGTCAGGGCAGGTTTTACCCACATACAATTTGTACAGATTGAGGAGAAACATGCCGCTGCGGTTGATGAATATTTAAAGTCATTAACCCCTGTTCCAAGCCCTAAACGGATCAAGGGAGCATTGAATCCTAAAGCCATGCTAGGCGAATTGGTTTTCGAAGAGGCAGATTGCGGGTTTTGTCATTCCGGCCCCTACTTTACTGACCAAAAAACACACACCATGGGGATTCAGGGTGATTACGATCATCAAAATACCTGGGACACGCCAACGCTAATTGAAGTATGGAGGACCGGGCCCTATTTGCATGATGGCAGGTCTGCAACACTTAAGGAGGTGTTTGAAAGGGAAATGCATGGTTTGAAAAATAAGCTTTCAAAAGAAGAATTGGATCACCTTGTGGAGTATGTGTTGTCGTTGTAAGGGATCTTCTTCCTGAAGTCAACATTCAAATTTTTGATAAAGCTCCAACCTGAAATGGTTGACATATTTTTACAATCCAATAATATACCTTGGTTCTCATAATAGACATGAAATATCCTGATAATGTCTTTTCATTGCTAAAAGTTTTTTTATTAAAAGTCCTGGATATATTAGCTGGTTTGATTTTTTCAGAATCAGCTAAAAGTCAAAAAAAAGCCATTTTCGCCTCACAGAATCATAATAATTGTATATTTAGACAAATATTGACAAGTCTAAATAAAACACTTTGGAAACATTAGGTCAAATATTGAGGGAGCAACGTGAATCCAAAGGATTGCTACTACGACAAGTGGCAGCAGCCCTGGAAATGGATACTGCATTATTGAGCAAGTTTGAACGGGACGACAGAAAGCCCAATAAACGGCAGGTGATTGCTTTTGCCAAGTATTACCATATGCATACTGATGAGCTGCTTCTGGCCTGGTTAAGCGATAAGATAGCCGAAGAAGTGCGGGACGAAGATTTTGCAAACGAAGCTTTAAAAGCAGCCGAGAAAAAGGTTGAACTTTTTAAAAGGAAAAAGAAATAGCATAATGGAAAACGAAACAAATAATATATTCGAGAATGGAGCGACCTGGCTTCGTGGCGATTTCCATTTACATACTAAATCTGACAAAGAGTTCGTGTACACAGGGAATGAAAATGACTTTTGTAGGGTGTATGTTGAACAACTGAAGCAGCAAAATATTAGTGTAGGTGTAATCACCAATCATAACAAATTTGATAAAGCAGAATTTTGTGCTTTACGTAAGAAAGCAATAAAAGAAGGCATTGGTTTGTTTGCAGGGGTAGAATTTTCGTTGAAAGAAGGTATTCACATACTGATTGCGTTTGACAATAGTTGGTATCAGGGCAATACAGATCATATTGGTAAATTTTTAGAAAATGCTTTTTATGGCATAGCTAACTACGATAAACCTAATTATCCAAATTCAAATTTCAATCTGAAAGAAACAGTCGAGGCTTTGGATAAAATTGGCCATGATTATATTATTGTTTTAGCTCACATCGATGATACAAACGGATTGTTCACAGAATTGCGGGGCAGAACATTAGAGGATTTTGTTAAACAGGAATCGTTCCACCGGGTATTAGCAGTTCAAAAGAGCGCTAATCTTGAAAATTACAATAAACTGTGCCGGTGGCTTGAAAGAAAAAATAAGAAATTAGCCTGTGTTGAAGGTTCTGACAATGCTCATGGTGGAATCGAAGCTATTGGTAATGGAAGAGTTACTTATTTGAAAATAGGGGATTTTAATTTTGAAGCATTGAAGTATGCCCTTACGGATTGCGATTATCGCGTTGCTCCAAAAGATAAACCGGAAATTAAAAACGCTTATATCAAGTCAATCACATTTGAAGGGGGCTTGTTAGATGATACCAGAATTGATTTTTCTCCTGAACTCAATACCTTGATTGGAATTAGAGGAAGCGGAAAATCATCTATTTTAGAGATTTTAAGATATACCCTGGGCATCCCTTTATCACAAAGTGCAGTTGATTCGACATATAAAAACGGTTTGATTGAATATGTATTGAGAAGTGGCGGAAAAACAATTCTAACCATTGTAAACGAGCATCGTGAAGAGTATAAAATAGAAAAAATATACGGGCAGAAGGAAGATATCTATAAAGACGGACTACTACAAACAGGCATTTCAATTGATGCCGTTTTTGACTATCCTGTATATTTCGGTCAAAAGGACTTGTCAAATAAAGATACAGATTTTGAAACAGATTTAGTTCAACGATTAATTGGCAAGAGGTTAAAAGGAGTTCAGTCAAAAATTGAGCAGAAAAAACGAGAAGTAGAAAATGTCATTAATGAAATCAAAAAACTCCGAAACCTAAAGGAGTTGAAAAAAGAAACGGAAACGCTTATACAAAATGCAAAACATCAATTAGATTTTTTTAGAAAGAAAGGTGTTGAAGAAAAGTTAAAACACCAAACACGCTTTGATTCTGATGTTTCTAAAATAGCTCAATCAGAAGAATCTGTAAGAAACTTCCTCGATGAGTTATCATCAATAATTTCAAATCAAGATTATTTTTTTCGCCAGGAAATATCGGGGTCTGAGATAAACAATGAACTTTTTGATGACGCCAGGAAGCTGTTGCAGGACTTGAAGTTTGAATTTGAAAAAATCAAAGCAGTTCAGGAAAATTCGATTCGGATTCATCAGAAGATAATAGAAGTCCTCGCCAAAATAAATACTAAGAAAGATGGTCTGAAGGAGGAATTTGCAAAAATTAAACGAGAAATCAATACGGACACCATAAATCCTGATAACTTCTTAAACCTGAACAGGCAAATTGAAACGGCACAACTGAAGTTAAAGGAAATTGAAAAATCTGAAAAAAGAAGAACAGGACTGGAGACGAACTTATTTGAAAAACTAACTGAACTAAATAGCCTTTGGCTTGACGAGTATAAATTGCTGAAAACGGAAGTTGACAGAATAAATGAAGCAGAAAGTAAGCTCTATATAGATGTTTTATTTAAAGAAAGGAGAGATAAATTTTCTGACAAAATGAAGCAGATTTTCAAGGGTTCAGGCATTCGAGAAAATGCATATCAAGAAATAGAAACCAAATACAAGGACTTTATTGAGATATTTAAGGACAGTAGCATGTTGGCTGATATTTTAAACGAGAACCAGGTTAGTGATTTCAAACGACGCTTTAACGTTAATCTTGTAGAATTTTTAACATTTAAGGTTGAAAACAAAATCATCATTAAGTATAATGGAAAATCATTGGATAAACATTCTTTAGGGCAACGTGCTTCGGCGCTGATTTTGTTTTTGTTGGCCCAAAAGGAAAGCAACGTGCTGATAATCGACCAGCCGGAAGATGATTTGGACAATCAAACCATATATAATGAGGTGATAAAAGAATTGAAAAAGATAAAAGGCAATATGCAGTTTATCTTTGCGACTCATAATGCAAACATTCCCGTACTCGGCGATAGTGAAAAGGTAGTAGCATGTAGTTATGACGAAAAAAAAATTGCACTTCATTCCGGTACAATTGATAATCATCAAACACAACGATATATAGTTGATATTATGGAGGGTGGGGATGAAGCATTTAGTCGCAGGAAGAATATCTATAATATTTGGAACATAAATAATCTTAAGTAATTATGGATGCAATAGAATTACTGGATATTATAGGTAGTAAAGAAACTAGTAAGGTTCAGTTCAAAAGGGAGATTACGCACAACGATGCTATGGCAGCAGAATTTGTTGCAATGGCAAATTCATTAGGGGGTCTTATTTTGCTTGGTGTTGTTGATAAAACAGGTGAAATTATTGGTGTTGACTTGAATAGTAACATTAATGAGCGACTTGCCAACATAGCCACCAATAATGTGAATCCCCCCATCTATATTCAAACGGAAGTAATTCCTGTCGCAAACGAATTGTCCTCTAAAGTACTGATTGTTCACATTCCTTATAACCTAAATCAAATTTTTAAAGATAATAATGGCGCCATTTGGGTAAAACAGGGTTCAGATAAAAGACGGGTAACTGACGATTCGGAAATTCTCAGGTTGTATCAAAAAAGTGGAAACTTATTAGCTGATGAAATGGAAGTGCAAGGAACTTCTATTGCCGATATAGACGAAAAGATTTTTTTTGACTATTTCAAGAAAGAATTTGAAAAGTCTTACGAAGAAAAGGGATTGACATTTGAACAAGCATTGAAAGCTAAAAGAGTGTTAAGAAACAATCAGTTAACCCTTGCTGGAGTTCTGTTTTTTGTAAAAGAGCCACAAGTAATTAAACCGGCATTTTCCATTAAGGCTGTTTCTTACTTCGGAAATGACATTGCCGGTAATCAATACAGAAGTAAACCAAAAGGTTTAACGGGAACAATCCCGGAACTCTTTGTGAAAGGGATGGATTTTTTTGGAAATAATTTAGATCACGTACAGCCAGGAAAAAATTTTAATGCGCAAGCCAAGCTTGAAATATCAGTCATCGCACTGGAAGAGTTAATTCAAAATGCACTAGTGCACAGAGATTACTTCAAAAATTCACCTATTCGATTACTCATATTTGATAATCGTATTGAGATAATCAGTCCGGGTAAACTACCAAATAGCCTAACTGTAGAGGATATCAAATTTGGTAATCCTGTTATCAGAAATAATCAGTTAGTGTCTTTTAGTAGTCATACATTGCCTTTTAGCGGTTTAGGATCCGGTATAAAACGAGCCATTGAAGCAGAACCTAAGATAGTACTAATTAATGATGTTGAAGGTGAGCTATTTAAAGTAATTATTCCGAGGAAAGAGAAAAAAGAAATATAAAGGGAATTGCCAATTTTTTACCGACACACACTAAACCAAGGTGCGCACAAGCAGACAGGTAAACAAATGGAAGAAAAAGCACATCAAAGGCACAAAGCTGCCTGCAACATGCATTTCATCTGCGAAAAAGCACAACACCGCAAATTGGTATGCATTTCACGCATGAAAATGAAATAACTGATTGCGTTTTTGGTATTTCATGCCTGAACTAAAGGTCACTGCAATGCGTAATAGCCGAGCAGATGCATGAATCTACAGATACAGCATGATATTTTGTGAGATCAGATATGAATTTCATATAAATGATATGACTCGGATGAATATCAGGCATAAAATCCATCGAGAGCAATGTGATGCGATGTTAAACGACCGTGAAATGCATGTTGAGTTGCATCTTGGTGCATTTCTACACACAAAAGGCCTGCCAATGTGGAAATTGACAGGCCTACGCATATAATTTTTGTGGTTAAATAAAACTTCGCAGTACTTTTATACTTACCGGGAAGCTCAGCTACCAAATTCATCTGAATCCGCAGAAGTACTGCGTGATTGGATGCGAGGGAATAGCTTTTCGGTATTCCTTTTTCCATATTTCCCGCGTGCATCGAGATAATTGTGCTCATATTGCCTGATCAAGGCTCCTTTGGCTATTTCAACTTCTGCTTCGGCCATTTTTTCTTCACGAATTGCATCAGATAGCCCTTCTTGTGCAGTTGATGCTACGGTGATCTTGTCCCGCATTTTCGCAACAGAAGGAACCAGGCTATGTTCCACACCCAGGCTTTCGAGCCTCAATACGATTTTATTTGCTTCATTAATTTCCATGGCATAGGGCAATCGAACTATTTCCCCGAATTTCTCATCCGGGAATATTTTGGTCAGCACCATTGCGGCCGGGTTGACCCGGTCAAATTGTTTGCAATCTTCAAAAAGGGATCGAATTTCGTCATCAAGTAGTCGGTCGGAAAGCACCATGTCGTCATATGCTTCTTCCTTTGCATCGGACTTTTGTTGTAGAAAATCCATTTTCGCTTTGCAATCGTTCATTGCCGGTTGGATTTGATTGGAGAGTGTTTCGTCCTTCACCACCTGCTTACTCAAGCGTTGGTGTCGTCGGCTTGAATTCATACAGCGTTCTGTAGAGTACCGACTCGATAATAATTGTGTCATAGTAATGTTGTTGGATAGTTAATAAAATTGTTATATACACTACAAAATAAATCTTAAAATGTTTAAATATGGTTTAAAAATGTTTTATTTATTACAAGAAAGGAAAAAAATCCCCGCTATGGGGCGTTAGTATATCTGTGACTTGACACTAATGATGATGGCATTTTAAGGAGCTCCTAAGGGCTACTATTGGTAGGGAATGTGATACATCAGAACTTCTTCATCACGGAAAAACCAACACCAAATTGCTCCCACAGTGGCCTTACGCTTCCCTGAATATTAAATATCCAATTATTTTTAGTGTAGTTGACACCAACGCCAATATCAGGTGATATAACGATCTTATTCTGAAATGACAAAAATAATTCTTTTTCTCCATCTTCATTTATAGTATATATTTTATGAGATAAGGGAATCATTAATGTTGTAGAAGCCGAAATATATGGTTGAAATTTGTTGTCCTTAAGTATATTGTATCTCCAGGTAGCAGGGATTTGCATTATACGATACTCCACTTTTCTGCCAATGATATTTTTAAAGGTTGTCGCACTCCGATTTTCATTTTTAAGATTATCTTCAATAAAATAATACGCATACTGCAATCCATAGGAAAAAGAAAACCTTCTTTTTGGCATGATCAATCCCTGGTAGCCGACAGAATAACCAAATGTAAAATCTTTAGCGTCAATTTGGCTTGAATTGAAATAACTGTTGTTTTTTGTCCATGTTGGTGCGACATAAATTCCTCCGTAATGTTGAGCGGAAGCGATGTGGTACGAAACTGTAAAAAGTAGAATTACGAATAGCTTTTTCATGTCAAATATGGTTTCGTTTAAAACTTCTTCATCATTGAAAATCCAATCCCCAGTTTCCTGGCGTAATTATAGCCGTATGTAGGTTGGACTGTAAACAACCAATTGTCAGTATAATAATTGACGCCAATACCTAAATCCAGGTTTAATCGCAATCCTTTATTAAAATCATATATCCTATCCGGGTTATCCAGATAGTAAAAAGTTTGCCGGGCTTTCAGGTTATAAACTACCCCAGTGGAAACGGCGATAAAGGGCTGGAATTTTTTTCTGTTCTTCAATATGTTATACCTCCACCACAGTGGCATTTCAATGGATTCTATATCGAGACTCATTCCCAATTTTGTCGAAACAATCTGTCTGTCATCGGAGTAGGCATAGTGTGGTGGGTCGTATTGTGCTTCGTTGTATAAGCTGCTGTAGAGTATGCCATAAGCAAAGGAGAACCTCCTTTGAGGCATAAGCAATCCCTGGTAGCCCACCGAATACCCGAAAGTGAGTTTGCTGTCTTTGACATTGCTCAACCCGAATTTAATTTTAGAATATGAATGGTTATTCTCCACTGCGTAGGGAGTAAAAGAAAAACCCCCATAATGTTGGGCAATGGCGCTGCTCATGCTTCCGATAAATAGAATTAAAATAAATAGTCTTTTCATTGCAATATAGTTTAGCCTGCATAATGCAGGAGATAATTAATTAGAGTCTGTCTATAAAATCCAAATCACAAAAGGAAAAACCAACTTGTCCGGGATGTCTTTACCTTGTTCATATCTTCAATTTTTTATTAAATTAACCTGAGTTCAATTTACTTCCTGAACCATAATCCCTGGTATCGTCATCCAGAGGGAGAGTACGACCGAGGGATCTTTAACAAAACCGGACAATTTCTGATAAAGATTCATCGCTTTGCTCTGAATGACGGGGAGAATTTAGCTCTGGCCGTAATACAAAATAAAATGTAACGCCTATGGATGTGGGATATTCGCATACCTTTTTGTCGAACAAATGTTAATTTATTTACGCTTTTTCATAATTCAAATTTTGCAGTGTTAAAAGATGTTAGATCAAATTTACATTCTATTTCCTGCTACAAGCAAAATTCAAGGGGTGGAAAAAAGGGGTACCGGATGTTAAAAGATGTTAAAATGGTATATAATTATCGGGTCATGATCCGCTTTTATCATGCCCAAAAGGAGCAGTCGAAGGGTGGAGGTTAATTTCACAAAAGGTCTGAGCGAGACGCCCAGACCAGAGGAGGGCCCTTATTCCTTATTTCTTATTCCTTGTTCCTTATTCCTTATTTTTTTCTCCCATCTCCCATCTCCCATCTCCCGTCTTCTGACTTCCAACTTCCTCCCCTTATTTCAATATTTGCAGCCATCCTTTGTACAACCTGTTGTTTCGTTGGGCATAAAAGGAATAATAATAGATGTCTGAGGGCAAATGGCTGCCAGTCCAATCTCCTCTATAATCGTTTTTGGCGAACACTTCTTTCCCATTTCGGTCAACGATGATCAATTCATTGTCATGGAATAACTCCAGGTTTGGAAATGAAAACGTTTCGTTTATGCCATCACCGTTGGGTGTAAATACATTGGGGATTTCTATTTCGTGTTTGAATTCCAGCTTTAGTTCGTTCGACCACGACTCAAAGGGGTAGGAGGAATGTAGCGCCCTGATCCGGTAATGATGCTCAAAGGCATCTGTACCCCAGTTGTTTGACCATTGCAACTGATCCGGCTTGAAAGAGGCCACTAAGCCATAGCTGTTTTCTTCATCCCTTTTATACCAGATTTCATACTGCTCAATATTGTTTGCCCATCCGATGTAGGGAGTCCAATTGATGTGCATGGTATTTAAGGATGAGTCAGCAATGCCTTCGAGGTGCATGACCGTATGTGCCTCACTTTCTATGGGTTCTTCACAGCCATTGACCGAAGCAATTTTAAATGACATAGGAGTGTAATTCATGATCGAATCCCGGAACTGATACCCGTTTTCTTCTTTAGACGAGGATTGGATCAATTCCCAACTGGAAGCAGACAAGCTGAAATAGATTTCTATTTCCTTAGATATCCGTGAAGTATCATTGGCATACCATTGCAGTTCATAGCTGTTCGCATCTTCCTCTAACACACTTGCAAAGTCAATCTCCAGCGTGGTAGAGTCGGTAAATAAATGGACGAGCAAACTATCGGATACACCGTAACACACCGTGTCGATGGTGGTGCTTTGTTCCTTTACCCAGAGCGTGTACTTCCCGTCTCCGGGCCAATTGATGGTGATTTCATTGGTACCCTGTCCTGCTACCATGGTACCATAATCACTTTCCCAGGTGTAAACAGATCCATTCGTATTGGTAATGCGATAAGGGATTTCTGTGGCAAGATTTGAGCAGATCAATTCATTGCCTGCCGGTGTTTCGGTCTGCAATTCTACATTGATGCGCACAGGGAAAACGATGGGATCGCTTGGGCAGTCCAATTTGTTGTAGGGCACCAGGGTCACATGTGCATTGGGATTTGTGGCTCCCCAGTTCACTGTGATACTATCTGTATTTTGGTCATCGACAATATCTCCTCCGTTTGTACTCCATTCGTAGCTGAAGCGCTCATCCGCTTCTGTCCAATAATCTACTTCGCTTACTCCCGGGCAAACAGACTTGCTGCCAAAGATGGGGGTCTGCTTGTCGGGATGCACGGTGATGGTCACCGTATCGGAGCCTTCGCAATAGCCTTTTTTACCCTCCAGGATGTAGGTAAAGTCGGTTTCAACGCTTATCGTATCCGGATAGAGAAAGGCAGGATTGGATTGTGTGGTAGAGCTGAGGTAGTTGCCGGGCTGCCATTGGTATTGGATATCGTAGTTGGTTTCCTGCCCGAGGGGAATGTTGATATCCGAGCATGTTTCTATATTTTCTCCGGCATCGACAATAAAATCAGCGTCGAAGTTTGGGCCAAAAAAAGTAGAGACAAAATTTGGAGTCATTACAAAAAAATAAAAATCAAGGGCATTGATTTGAAAAGAACAGTCCATCCCTTTCCTATTCGGAAATTCAATTAAGGCTGATTTGCCGTTGCCGATTTCAGAATGTTGTTCACCCATTATCGTGCCGTGCGGGGTGAGTTGCAGAGCGTAAATAAATAATTCCCTGCTTCCTTTATATAGCATGGTTTTACTATTCTCAATTGCCAGTGAATCAGAAATGGATACGTCGTATTGGTATAGACCGAATTCTTCATTATATACACCACCACCAGCTGAATATAATTTTGTTCCATCCGGAGAAAATTCATAACCGGATACAACATGCTCATAAGAAAAAGAAACCGGGTTGCTGATGGATCCATCGTCCATATTAAAATCACACAATACAGTTTGATATCCATAGGGCAAGTATTTTTTGGTAGAAGTCAAAAACACAAGTTTTTTACCATCTGGAGAAAATTTCAACAAATCAAATTGATTATAATTAGACACCGTTAAGGTGTCAGGATTTTCGTTTAGCCCGTCTGCATCAATTTTATATCTAAATAGTGTGTGTTTATTTTCTCCTTCTACAGTTTGTATTGTCAGCACCCAAAATTTTTCACAGTTACCCGTGGCAGCAATTTTTGCATTCGTTCTTGTGGGCAATACTCTCGCTTTTTGCGAGACATCTCCCAGGCCATTGTTAAGGCTCATATCCACTATGGTATAACTTAGCGAATAATCGTTATGATATCCAGATAATATATAAAACTGAGTACTACCGGGCTTTGGAATGATCAGCGAATTTCTGTTCATACTGTTATAGATGCCTGTTTCTCCGTTTGGCATCACCTGATAATTTTTATCAAATACCAATTTGTCGTTTGTGCAAAACAATAAATTTCCCTCATGATCGGAGATGCTTGAAAACTCAGTCGTATTGGTGTTTGGGATAGGCGACGGGGATATCTTAACCGGTTTATGGTTAAAGTCTAAAGTAAAATCCTATGTAAACCTATGGTTGGCCTGTTTTTGTGCGGCAGCATTAGCCAAAAAGAAAAAGGTAAAGACGATCAGTAAAATAAAATTTGATACTGATGTCTTTACCTTGTTCATATTGCTATTTTTTTCATTAAATAACTTAAGTTCTATAAAATGGCATGTAAAAATCCTTATTCAAAGTAGAATCATTTCCTGATTTTGTCAGTTCAATTAATGATCCTTCTGTCGTTACCTCCTCTGTATGACGACAACAAGGATTTGCGTGCAAGAATAATACCAAACTCACTTCAAATTATTTCCGCTTTTTCATTTTTCAAATTTTGAAGTGTTAAATGATGTTAAAAAGGGAAAATAAACCTGAAATGAGCTATTTTACCAGGAATCGTTTTGTTACTTTTTTATTCTTATTTACGACCATGAAATAATAATAGCCGGGATTGAGCTTCCCTGCATCCAGGGCAAACATCTTTCTCCTGTTTTTAAACCTGGTAATGACCTCGTTTTTGTCATTGACGATTGCAATTTCTGCATCTATACTTTCATCGGGTACGCTCACATTCATGGTCGTTGTTGCCGGATTTGGATATAAAATTACCTCCTCAGCTTCCGCAGACATCGCCGACATGGTCAGGCTGTCTTCAGCCGACATAGCCATCATATAGAAGCAATTGTCCAGCAATATTTGCCATTCAGTGATATCACCATAATTTCCGCAAATACCCTCTCCCCTTAGTTCAAGGGTGTTCCATCCGTTATCTCCACTGGAGGTGCACAATTCAAAGGAGCCATCGCTATAGGCATCTTCCCAGAAACCATAGTTGTACCGGTATTGATAGCCTACTGCATAGCCGATATAGGCCTCCATTTGATAATCGATACAGTCGCCCGCACAAGCTTCTTCGGGATCTTCCGCTAAGTCAACATCAGGTGCACTACTTGTACTAGTTATTGATTTTGATTTTGGTGGTATCGTAACACCACAAGCAATTACACTAACTCTTAGATCAAATGTACCTGAAGCAGTCCCCTCAACAGTCGCATTTGAATACCCTTGTATGGGAACATCAATTTTGCCCGCAGGATATGAATACCATACGTAATCCGCTCCGAAAATATGAGTCACAGAATGATCTACTACGCTTGGCGCGCCATAGCAAATCTCGTCAGGGCCTGAGATGGCGCTTATTGTGGGAATAGGTCTTGTAACGGTATTATACTCATATCCTGACCACACTTGACAGCCAGAATTGTATGCCTTTACTTTTACTTGGATATCTTCAGTTGCATTCGTTGCAACGGTTAAACGCATTGAAGTAGAACTTCCAGAAATTGTACCTCCAGATAATACAGTCCATTGATATTGATCAGCTGTTGGCCAGGAAGCATCAAATATTACCGATGCTGTTGACCCGCATGTTAATGTCGTTGTACTTGGGGTAATTGTTGGTAATGGAGGATTTGAAGTTAAAAGGTTAGCATTAATTACATCGGTTTTTTCTACACCAAGAAATAACCAGTTTTGACCCCATACAGTATATTCAATATCTGCAATTCCATCATAATTATCTTCCCAATCAACCGAAACGGTTGAGAGCATTGGGCCTGTATAAGAAATAGATGTTTTCCACACACCATCAACTTCATCTAGAATTAAACCAGTACCTGATGTAATCCTAATCCAATACCCACCAACTGTAGAAAAACCAGAATGACTTAGTGAATATGTCTGTGGTGCTCTGCTACTTCCTGGGCAAAATAATGATGGACCGCTTATATCAACTGATGCTGAATATGACTCTGTAAGTATAAAATTTAGTAATACAAATATAAAAAGTTTAATAAAAGTTTTCATAATAAATTAGTTAGAGATGATAGAATAAGATACAATTTGCCCCAAGAGAACACATCATAAATAATTTCCAATAGTAATTAGTTTTGAACTGTCCTTTAGGTTTAAGGGTATATTGTAATATTTGTTTACAGTATAACAATAATAAGTGTGCCGTCACCTGCAAGGATCGCTGAGGAAGAGGCAGTTAAATAAGGTTTCTCTTTTCTGTCGAAATGACATCGTACAAAAATTTGCATAAAACAATACACTAGCGCTATTTCACAAGGAATCTTTTTGTTGATTTTTTATTCTTGTTTACAACAGTGAAATAATAATATCCGGGATTGAGCTTTCCTGCATCCAACGCAAACAACTTTCTCCTGTTTTTAAACCTGGTAATGACCTCGTTTTTATCATTGACGATGGCAATTTCTGAATCTATACTTTCGTCCGGTACACTCACATTCATGGTCGTTGTTGCTGGATTTGGATACAGAATCACATCCTCAGCTTCAGCATACATCGATGACATGGTTAGGCTGTCTTCAGCCGACATGGCCATCATATAAAAGCAATTGTCTAGCAATATTTGCCATTCAGTGATATCACCATAGTTTCCGCAAATACCCTCTCCCCTTAGTTCAAGGGTGTTCCATCCGTCATCTCCACTGGAGGTGCACAATTCAAAGGAGCCATCGCTATAAGCATCCTCCCAGAAACCATAGTTGTACCTGTACTGATAGCCTACCGGGTAGCCTGTAATCGACTCCATTTGATACTCGATACAATCTCCTGCGCATGCTTCTTCGGGATCCTCATATAAGTCAACATCAGGTGCATTACTTGTGCTTGTTACGTATTTTGATTTTTGTATTGTAACTCCACAAGCTGTAACATTAACTACTAGATCAAATGCCCCTGAAGTAATTCCCTCAATAGTCGCATTTGAATACCCTTGTATGGCAACATCAATTTTATGCAGAGGAGACGAAAACCATCGGTAATCCGCTCCGAAAATATGAGTCACAGAATGATCTTCTACACTTGGCGCTCCATAGCAAATCTCGTCCGGACCTGAGATGGAGCTTATAGAGGGGATAGTTTTAGTAACAGACTTTGATACTTGTGGGGAGTATACATTGCAGGTTGAATTGTAGCCTTCTACAGAGGCCGTTACTGATGGCGAGGTAGCACTGGGGATAACCATAATTGTCGAACATGTTGTGCAGCCGGAAATTGTTCCAGATTGTGCGGGAACCGTCCAACGGAAAGAAGTTGCATTTTCCCAATTAGCTGTAAAGGTGATGGGTGATGTCGATCCGCAAGCTATTGAACTTACGCTACTACTAATTGTCGGGTTGACGTTCGGAATTGTTGTCCCTACATTTTCAACAAGATTAACATTTTCTCTGTCACTTCTAATATATCCTATTGATAAAACTTTACCAATTACAATATATTCAATCCATGCATCATCATAATTTCCTTCATCCCATTTAACTTGAAAATTTGAAAACGGAGGCCTATAGGGTAGAGCAATTTCACTTACCCAATTTCCTGTTTCGGTGACTCGCATTTCACAGTGATTACATGATATATTAAAAAGGCTAATGCTACCGAAATTATCATTGATACTGTAAGCGGGGATTCTCTATTTTCAGTAGGACAAAATTGAGTATCCCCGCTTACATTAACCCAAACTAACTGAGAAAAGGCAGTGTTTAAGCTAAATAACGCAATTAAAAGGAATAGTAAATGTTTCATTTTTTTATGTTTAGGTTAAAAATATGTTTGATTTTATAAGTTGTTGAACTGATTGCTAATGATGGTTTTACTATTCAATGAAGTAGATAGGAATACCATCTGGCCCATAAATAACTGTATCTTGTGGTATTAGTGCATCTTTGATTGGGTCGGGAGGCGGCAGTGGATCTTCCTCAGTTGGGGTATTTGCAAGCGCCACTCCAAATCCTTTTAAAGAGTTATGGTGTTTGTTGTTAGTCGCGTTTAGTGCAATAATTCCAATTTCTAAAAGTAGAAATGAGATAAAAAATCGAATTGTACGTCTCATAATCAAGGTGTTTAGTTTAGTTATGTGAAATTCAAATATAGATTCAAATACTTGTCTTTAACAAAATTCAAGGGGTGGAAAAAGGGGGTACTTAAATCTAGAGTAGGGTGGAAAAAGGGGGTACCAGATGTTAAAAAAGAATTGAAGTGAACCGGATACTTTTTTTATAGCAGGTCTTTGCCAATAATGTGGCTTGATTGAGAAGGTGGATAAAAAAGCATGCCTTTTATCTCAATTTGAGTTATGCTACAGGGTTTCAATATTTGATAAATATTTTCTCAACTCAGCAATGGTGGAACAATTGAAAATATTTCGTAGTTTTTTTATGGCCTTTTTTACAGCGCTTTCAGAAACTCCCAATACCTGTGTGGTTTGATACATGGTAAGTTCTGCCAGCATGCAATCGCAGTACTTAAGATCTGATGCTGTCAAATGGGGATGTGCGTTATTGAGTTTTTCCCTAAAGAGCGGGTGATTGATTTTGAACATGACATCAAATTCCTGTTTGTTCAATCCGTCAATAGCGCCATTTTTTGTGTCCGAAGGTTTTGGGTTTTGCCGTTCCTGCACATCCCGTGCCAGTGAAAGATTATGTTCTACCTGTTTGGTGAGTCGGCGGTTGGTCATGTCGTATTTTTTCTCCAGTTCCCTTTTTACTCGTTTTGTCCTTTTTCTATAGTAATAGAATGCGATCCAAATAAGAAATAAGCCCATCAACAAAATTATTACACTTAGCAGCCATCCATTTTTATATTTTGTCAGCGCCAATTCTTTCTGTTGCAATTGATATTGAATACTTAAAAGTCCCAATTGTAATTCTTGCGCTTTTTCAAATTCCTCCTTTTGAAAATTTATATGCGCTTGCATATCTTCAAATGCCAATTTATATGCTCCTTGCCTTTTATAGATATACGACCTGCGCAAATAAGCCTGGCTGAGAATGCCAGGGGAATCCTGGCCATATTGCATAATTTTGTCAATTGAAAAGAGCGCTTCATCTAATTTGTTATTTATGGATTGGATGTATGCTCTTATATTATAATAATACAGATTTTTCTCAAAAGGGATTTTAAATTTTGAAATCAGATTTTCACACTTAGCCAAGTAATAAAATGCAGAATCTTTAATTCCCAATATTTGATAATTAAGGGCTATATTAGATAATAGTTTTTGTTGTTTAAGTACATCATTATCATCATCGAAATACTGCAAGGACTTTAATACAAATTTATGCCTTTCCTGGATATCTTCAGTCAGGTTTGCTTTCGTATTCAGGTACAAGAGTTGGTTTCTGTTCGAATGGTGTTCATGTAAATATTTTTCAGCATCTTTTAAGAACAGATTACCATTGGGTGATGTACGTGCAGCTCCCAGCAAAGCTAAAAAATAGGCATTTGAATTTTTGTTTTTTCCCAAAAGCATCAAAGTGTTTTGATATTTTTTTGAGGCTTCAGCTTTGACAATGGCATTTTCAAACGCCAACCCGAACACAAGATGTAGTTCCGCCTTTTCTGTGTGACTAAAATATTGTTCCGCTGTTAAAGATGCCAGGCTTAAATGTTCGAGGGCAATTTTTTTATTGCCCTCCTTGTATTGGAGAAATCCGGAAGTCAAATGAAAAAGTCCCATTTCGTGTGCGTCAAAAGAACCCGTGTCAATCTTCTGAATAAGGACTTTGGCTTCATCAATTTTATTGAGATAAAGCAATTCCCTGGCAGTATTGATCTTGTAGGTACCTTCATCCGGTTTTTTGTGGCAACTGATAGTAAAGAGTAAAAATATGCTGCTAACGATCAGACTAAAAAATGATATACGCCGGATTATCATATGGAAGAAATCAAAGCTAAAAATGTTTACTGCTTATCTGATGTTGAAATATACGGTTTTTTTAATTGTGGACTTGGAGCTAAAAAGAAAAAGCTAAAGGCTAAAAGGTGAAGGCAGAAGGGGGAGTATAAAAAAACCCTGCCCTCCAACAGGAAGACAGGGCTTTTTAAATATTATCGTTTTATTATTATAATAAACTTATCGCTACCGTCACCCCTGACATCACGATCGTTACCATAGTCATTAATTTGATAAGAATATTCAAACTGGGACCGGAGGTATCTTTGAACGGATCTCCTACTGTATCGCCAATTACAGTCGCTTTATGCGCGTCAGATCCTTTGCCTCCCATATGGCCGGATTCTACATATTTTTTGGCATTGTCCCATGCTCCGCCGGAGTTAGACATAAATACTGCCAATACAAATCCTGTTGATAGTCCACCAACAAGCAAGCCAAGTGAACCGGCAACGCCAAAAATCAGACCTACTATTATTGGTACAAGGATAGCCAAAACGGAAGGGATAATCATTTCGACCTGAGCGCTCTTTGTTGAAATCTCAACGCACCTTGCATAATCGGGTTCTGCTTCACCTTCCAATATTCCCTTTATTTCCCTGAATTGTCTCCTTACTTCATCTACCATTTTCATAGCTGCCCTTCCTACTGCATTCATGGTAAGCCCACAAAAAAGGAAAGCCATCATCGATCCAATAAGCATTCCTATCAACACAATAGGGTTCATAAGATGAACCTGAAAATAATTCATAAAATCATTCAAGCCAAGTTCTGTAAGTTCCAATCTGCTGGTTATTTCTATCCCGTTTGGGAAAAGATAGTTCCCGGAAGTCTGCATCAATCGGTCAATACCAATTTTAAGTTCTTCGATATACGAGGCCATTAAAGCTAAGGCTGTAAGTGCTGCAGATCCAATAGCAAATCCTTTTCCTGTCGCAGCCGTGGTATTCCCAAGTGAGTCGAGTGCGTCAGTTCTTTTTCTTACTTCTGGTCCTAATCCACTCATTTCTGCATTTCCACCAGCATTATCGGCTATTGGTCCGTATGCATCTGTAGCAAGTGTGATTCCCAAAGTAGATAACATCCCTACTGCCGCTATTCCAATGCCATATAGTCCCATTGACATATTTGACATATCACCCGATGCTGCTGACATATATGAAAGAATGATACCAATAGCTACCGCAATCACCGGTATCACGGTAGATATCATCCCCATTCCCAAACCGGAAATGATTACTGTTGCAGGGCCTGTTTTTGCACTGGCAGCTATTTTTTGTGTTGGTGAATATTCTTCTGAGGTAAAATATTCAGTTGCTTTACCGATCACAATTCCAACCAGCAATCCTACAACTAAAGATCCCCATATGCCCAACCAGTTTTGAATTTGAAGAAAATAAAGGAGACCAAAAGAAAAGAGCACAATCATTACTGAACTTAGGTTAACCCCTTTTTCAAGCGATTGCATCAAATTTTTCTGTGAAGCGCCTTCTTTTGTTTTTACAACAAAAATCCCAATAATAGAGAGCACAATACCGATCGAAGCGATTAGCATTGGCGCCAATACTGCTTTCATTTGCATCTCGGAGCTATTTATAAAAGCTGCGGCGCCTAAAGCTGCTGTAGCTAATATAGAGCCACAATATGATTCATAAAGATCTGCTCCCATACCGGCAACATCCCCTACATTATCACCCACATTATCTGCAATTGTCGCAGGATTTCGAGGGTCGTCTTCGGGAATTCCCGCTTCCACTTTACCGACTAAATCAGCGCCAACATCTGCTGCTTTGGTAAAAATACCACCACCTACTCTCGCGAATAGCGCCTGTGCTGATGCTCCCATACCAAATGTCAACATCGTGGTCGTAATGATCATCATGTTGTGTGTATCGCTAACAGGATAAACGTAAGTCAATACAATAAACCAGAGAGAAATATCAAGCAAGCCTAAGCCCACTACCACAAGTCCCATGACGGCGCCACTTCGGAAAGCTATTCTTAATCCGGCGTTCAGTGATTTTCTTGCCGCATTTGCTGTTCTTGCAGAGGCCATGGTTGCTGTCTTCATTCCTAAAAAACCTGCAATCCCGGAGAATAATCCCCCTGTTAAAAATGCAAAGGGAACCCATGGGTTTTGTAGATTAAATCCATAAGCTAAAACAGCAAACATAACGGTTAAAATGACAAAGAATACCCCTACTACCTTATACTGTTGTTTCAAATATGCCATAGCGCCCAACCTTACATGATGCGCAATTTTTTTCATGGTATCAGTGCCTTCATCCTCCTTAAATACCTGCCTGTAAAAATACAGCGCAAATGATAGGGCAAGCAAAGAAGTGATTGGCACAAGCCAAAAAATACTAGTCATAATATCAAATTTTATTAGTTCTCAATTTTATTTAAAACTCATAGTTAATGCTGATCTCCACCAACTATGGTGCTTGGTATCCAATTCCTCTTTGGAAGGGAAGGGATAAAAAAGACATTTTTCATTGTCACCAATGAAGAACCCATTTTTACACGTTCTATATTGAATATCACCATTAAAAAACCGTACGACAGTTTTAGTGAATTTAGAAGTGTTTTGAAGTAGCCCTGCGAGGCAATCACGCAGGTGAAAGATATTGGAATAAGGAAGGTCGTCAGCAACTCCTGCAATAGGGTCATTTGCCAGCTCTCCGATATCCAACTGCACGCAAAGCAACTTTGGTACAGATACTTTGTTTGCCGGGTCACAAACAAACTTCACAAAATCAACAGGATTCTTCGTTGAAGCAATACGAGGATTTACAGGACATAGTTCCTGATATAAATGAAGGCTTTCATTTTTTTGTTCCTCAAACTCTGCCTGGTCAAGTTTTAATACCCTTCCATCATCTGTAGTCAGGTATAAACTTTTTAGCGCTTCCAATGGAATGCGCTCCAGAACTCTATAAATCGATAGATACAAAGTTCGTTTTGGAGTGCCATCAACTCTTGGGACACAATTTTCATCGATGTATTCCTTGGTAACAACGTGACTCATCAAATCCTGATCAAGTTCAAAAAATACTGCTTGTCCGCGAGATCGCTTTTGAGTGCCTACCGCCAGGTAACTGCCGAATTTTTCAGGTTCCAAACCTGATACAACCAATGCTTCAGGTGTTACCGAAAAATATAAATAATTTTTCATATTATAATTTTTAGATTTTCAACCAAAAAAAGAACCATTAAGCCTAAAATTCAATAGCTTGAACCTCAGGCATATTTATTCGAGTGCAAAAGTATAAAAGTGCTTATTCGAATAATATGATTTTTATCCATTATTTATGATTTTTTGTTCATTAACACAAATCTATATGTAAGGAAAGCGGGAGATTTGCATATTTTTTTTTATTGTGGGTGCAAACGTTTGCATTTTATAAATCCTTCATTCAAAACAATAATGTTTATTTATACTTAATATTGAAAATGTACAAAAACGCAGAAGTAATTGCCACAAAATTACATATTCTACCAAAGAAAAAATTATAATGCCCTCTTGCTTAACTGTAAGTATTTAGGGGAATTAAAACTCAAAAATAAAGCCTTCTTGCTTTAATGTGTCATAAACGCGTTTATCAAATCTATATAGTAATGCGGCTCGGTGTGAAACCCCCTTTTGCTTTTCATTGCAGGCGATCAAAAGGTTCATTTTCATGATTTTACGCCTAAAGTTGGGTTTATCGAGTTTGGTTTCCAATATGGCTTCATACAATTCCTGTAGCTGTAGAAGCG
>JAUUZS010000146.1 GCA_030589835.1 Cyclobacteriaceae bacterium | reverse complement strand
TATGGATAGAATATAATTAGTATCTGTTCAGAAAGTCTGCTATTTCATCCTGGTTGTAGGGTACGTTACGAACCCAAAAGATTACCAAAATATGTATTTGTAACATTCGAGCTCACTCTCGCAGGTTCTCAGAACCTGTGAAAACAATGAGTAAAAGGATTCTATCCGTATTCCAAACAAAAACTCAAACTGAAATTAATGGGTAGTTGGCGCAACTACGCCTTTGTTTGTTCCCTCACAAACAATTATAATATGCTAATTGCAATTTGCCAATATGTGTCAGGTGGAAACACCTGACAGCACGGAAAAGGCTTTAATTAGATCGGGGCAATCCGCAATATTTACTCCCGTTTTTCCCTGAATCTCAAGTATAATGTCGCTCATCAAAAGTGCATTGTCAATTCTCTCAATTAAATCATTATTTCTCACAAGTACATTATCTCTCTCTACAAGTACATTATCTTTCCTCACAAGTACATTGTTACTCCTCACAAGTACATCGTCATTCCTCACAAGTATATTATCATTCCTCACAAGTACATCGTCTCTCCTCACAAGTACACCGTCATTGCTCACAAATACATCGTCATTGCTCATAAGTACATTGTCATTGCCCTCAAGTACTTTATCATTACTTTCAAGTATATTATCCTTTTTTACAAGTAATATATACTTCCGTACAAGTAATTATAATATTTCATGTATCTTGTTTTGTTGTTTTCGTAATCAGAAATGAAGCAATGGCAGAGATTAGTATGTTAATTTGAAACAATAAAACCAAAAAGCCATGATGAACTATGATTTTAAACGCGTTTTCCAAGCCAGAGGAATCGATCGTCCTTTTAGCTTTTTGAAAAAGGTCGGATTTTCAGACAATTTTGCTGTAAAGGTCAACCAAAACAAGGTGGTTCGCCTCGATTTGAAGCATATGGAACAGTTGTGCCTACAGCTTCGATGTACACCAAACGATTTTATGGTGTGGGTACCGGAAAATGGGCAAAAGGTGGACGCCGAGCACCCTTTGCAGGAAATCAAGAGGAACGATGAGCAAGTGGAAATTACACAAATGCTCAGTAAGATTCCTCTAGGCAAGTTGGCGAGCATTAAAAAGCTAATCCGGGAGCAGGTACAAAAGCCCGAATGACCTTGCCAGACCTATTGCCTGGAAGGCACCTCTTCGACATGTTCCGCAGGGCATGTAGAAGTACTGATAATTTGGATTTGTAATCCTTAGGTGACAACCAATTTCAATTAAGGTCTTTCAGCCATAAAAATCCCATTGAAAATCATTTGGATTTCAGACGCAAAAACCTGTATTAAATTATAAATGATGAACGGCAGCAACAAGTGTTTTCTGTGCTCATCCTATTGACTGAACATTTTATTAAATTGCCTTTGTTTTATACTCGAACTTGTACCCATTATCGGCTAGCTCAGCTAATACCGGCTTGTATATTTCTTTGCTTATTGGCTTAAAAACACCTTTTGATCGGATGGCGCCTTCAAGTATCAATCTTGAAGCTATTGCTGCGGGAAGCGAAACTGCCCGCGCCATCGCAGAATGACCAAATGGCCTTCCTTCTACTTTCATTGTCGCCTCTCTCTTTTCTATCCGGTTTTCAAATTCTATAATAGCTTCGTTATGAAGGATGATCATGTCTTTCTCATGATCCTTATATTGCATTCTCTTTTCCATTAGCCCTAACAGCACATCTGAATTGGTTCCCTTACTAATAGGAATCAGACTATCATCAAAAAGCCCAAGCCATTGCAATTGTTTTATAATATCAGATGATACTTTCAACTTTAGTTTGTCTGCCACCATCTGCTTAATGTCACTTTTTTCATCTGCTCCAACAAGTAATCCGGTAAATTGCTTATACGTTAAGCCTTGTAGATTATGGCTTTTCTCCTCACTTAGCAAATTGAGGTCTTTCATGCTTTGAATGGAGTTGCAATACCCGGGATGTCGTAACAAACCCCGATAAAATTCGGGAATATTTTCCAGGCCATAATCAGTAATATAATTAGAGCAATCCCTGTTCGGATAGGTCTCAAAAGTGCCCAGGGCATCAATATCCACCAACCAACTGTTTTCAAATAAATCCTTAGCCGATACTTCTATTTTCAGACCGTCATGTATAAAAGCTGCAGGAGTTTGAGCCGCATTCAACAATCCTTTTGGACTCCACGAAAATTTATATCCATAAGGATTATTGTTATGCTCAAAAGAAGGAATGCCGGCGCCGTATGATTTGAAAGAAATTATCTTACCTCCCTCATCATTTACTTGATGTATCATTTGCATAGCACCCATATGATCTATACCGGGATCTTCTCCAATTTCATTCAAAATAATGATCCCCGCTTTTTTCGCCTCTTCATCTAACGCCGTCATCTCTGAGCTGGCATATGAGGTAGTTACCATATTTACCTGGTGTTTCAAGCATGCTTTAGCAACAATAAGATGCATATTTGGAGGTATCATACTCACCACCAAATCAACCCCTTTCACCATTTCATCCAACTCCTCATAAGGCGGAGTCGCATGCCATAATACTCTTTCCCCTAGTGATCTTCCTGCAATGATTAGTCCAGAGTGGTTGTTATCCCTACTTGCAACAAGCACTTCGTATTTACATTTATCAATGAAATAATCGACTAAAGGCTTCACTACATAACCGGTTCCTAATACTAACACTTTACTCATAACTATTATATACTAAATGATGACTAACAAACATTTTTTCGGCTTTCAACAACCACGCTAAATTAATACATTCACACGCTTAAATGTAATAAACATTAACGGGTGTTTATTTCCAAGCATCCATGCTACTCTCCTAAACTCTCCGACATGTTTCGCAAGACAGGTCGAAGCACTGATAATGAGGATTTTCAATCTGAATTTAATGGACACCAAATATCAATCAATCGTCTTTTTGAGCACAAAAAAAACCCCAATGAAAATCATCGGGGTTTTAGAAATATTAATCTTTGTTATATTATAACTGAGGACCGGCTGCAACAAGTGATTTGCCGTGCTCGTTATCAGTGTATTTACCGAAGTTTTTAATGAATCTTCCTGCAAGATCAGCAGCTTTGTCATCCCAATCTTTTGCATCAGCATACGTATCTCTCGGATCAAGAATAGCTGGATCAACACCTGGCAGCTCAGTTGGAGCTTCGAGGTTGAATACAGGGATATTCTTTGTTGGAGCAGTATCGATCGATCCATCAAGGATTGCATTGATAATTCCCCTGGTATCTTTGATAGAAATCCTTTTACCGGTTCCGTTCCATCCTGTGTTTACCAAATAGGCAGTTGCACCATGCTGTTCCATTTTCTTTACCAATTCCGCACCGTACTTAGTTGGGTGAAGGGTAAGGAAAGCAGCGCCAAAACAAGCTGAGAAAGTTGGCTGAGGAGCAGTTACACCTCTTTCTGTTCCTGCTAATTTTGCAGTAAATCCTGAAAGGAAGTGATACTGAGTTTGCTCAGGGGTCAACTTAGATACAGGAGGCATTACACCAAATGCATCAGCAGTCAGGAAGATCACTTTTTTCGCATGCCCTGCTTTAGAAACCGGCCTAACGATATTTTCGATGTGATCAATAGGATACGATACCCGTGTGTTTTGAGTTACTGATCCATCAGTGAAATCAATTTTACCATCCTCATCAACGGTAACGTTTTCAAGAAGCGCATCTCTTTTGATGGCTGCAAATATTTCAGGCTCACTTTCTTTGTCAAGATCAATGGTTTTGGCATAACACCCACCTTCGAAGTTGAATATTCCATCGTCATCCCATCCGTGCTCATCGTCACCGATAAGCGCTCTGCTTGAATCGGTAGAAAGGGTGGTTTTACCTGTACCTGAAAGGCCGAAGAAGATCGCAACGTCACCTTCTTTGCCTACGTTTGCAGAACAGTGCATTGCAGCCATACCTTGCAAAGGAAGATAGTAATTCATCATGGCAAACATTCCTTTCTTCATTTCACCGCCATACCAGCTTCCGCCAATAATCTGCATTTTTTCCGTAAGGTTGAAAGCGGTATAAACTTCTGAGTTCAAACCATGCTCTTTCCACTTTGTGTTCGATGTTTTGGAAGCATTCAATGCTACGAAATCCGGCTCGCCATATGTTTTCATCTCCTCATCAGTAGGACGGATAAACATATTTTTCACAAAATGCGCCTGCCAGGCCACTTCCATTATAAATCTAATTTTCAACCTTGAGTTTTCGTTTGCTCCAAGAAAGGTATCCACAACGAAAAGCCGCTTTCCTGAAAGTTGCTTTACGGTGGTCTCTTTTAGGTCATTCCAAACTTCAGTTGAGATAGGCTTATTGTCATTTGGAGAATTTTTTGATGTCCACCAGAAGTGTTCCTTGGTTGTGTCATCTTTTACAATCCATTTATCCTTAGGAGAACGACCTGTGTAAACACCTGTCATGACGTTTACAGCACCCAGTTCGGATACTTGTCCTTTTTCGAAACCTTCCAATTCAGGTTTCATCTCTTCTTCAAACAGTTGTTCATAAGAGGGATTAAAAACGATTTCACTCGCTCCTGTTATCCCGTATTTTGCTAATTGTTCATTAGTGATCATAGTATATATTTTAGTAATACGACAATGAAAATTTAACCCTAAGGCGGTTTAATCCGCCATTTAACATGTAATTTTAAAAAATATCCGACCCCTCTACCCTTCGATATCTTATAAGATGTAATCTATCTTCGAAAATGAGGTGCAAAAGTAGCTATTTCTGATGCTGAATAAAATGACTTTCGTCATAATCATTCAATATTTTTAATAAATAAAATCTTTTTGCCTTACTCTCTCTTTTTCAAGAAATCAGGATACTAATCCGAGTAATTGAAGGAGATATGGCTAAGCCAATTCCGACAATTCAAGCCATCGGAATTCCTTTTCCTCAATCGAATTGCTCAATACTTCAATTTCTAATGACCACTCCATGATTTCTTCATGATTTGCTGATCCGCCATTCAATTTATTGATAAACGCTTCTCTTTTTTGTTCCAGCTCATGAATTTGCCCTTCCAGAGATTCAAACTCTTTTTTTTCGTTAAAGTTTAATTTCTTTTTTGATCCTGTCTTAGTCTTTGGGGTTTTATTCCCTTTCGCTTTATTCGTTGATTTTTTAGACTCCCGATCCTGCTGATCAGCCTGAATTCTCAAATCTGAATAGTTGCCGGGGAAGTCATCAATTACACCGTTTCCCTTAAATACAAAAAGGTGCCCGGCAAGTTTGTCCATAAAATACCGGTCGTGGGAAACAATAATCAATGTCCCTTCAAAATTTGCCAGATAATCCTCCAGGACATTCATGGTAAGGATATCCAGGTCGTTTGTAGGTTCATCGAGAATCAGGAAATTAGGGGTTTGTATAAGTACCCTCAGCAGCTGCAGCCTTCTCTTTTCGCCACCGCTAAGTTTTTCTGCCGGAGTAAGGTGCATCTCATGAGGAAACAAGAAGTGATTTAGAAACTGGGCGGCAGTGATCGTTGCACCGTCGGAAAGCTTTACAACTTCGGCCACTTCTTTCACCACATCAATGACCTTTGTTCCGGCTGGATAAGAAATTTCCTCTTGCTTGTAATATCCAAATTGTGTGGTTTCACCAAGAATGGCCTCGCCACCATCCAATTCCAGTATTCCTGTGATCACATTTAACAGTGTGGTTTTTCCAACCCCATTTTTCCCGACAATACCAATGCGGTCTTTCTTTTTGAATATATAAGAGAAATCATCCAGGTATTTTACTCCATCAAATGCTTTTGTGAGGTGATGAAGTTCTAATATTTTTTTTCCTTGCCTTTTAGTCCTGATTTTTAGTGTAAGGGAATTTTCCCCTAAGTCTTTAGCTGCAACATCCATCAAATCATGCGCTGCATCTATTCTATATTTTGCTTTAGTGCCTCTCGCCTTTGGCATTCGTCGCAACCATTCCAACTCCTTTACCAACAGATTTTTTGCCTTGGAAACTTCCTGGGCATCCTGGGCATTCCGTTCAGATTTTTTTTCCAGATAATATGAATAATTTCCTTTATAGGAATAAAGGGTCTGATCATCAATTTCAATAATTTCATTGGTGACTCCCTCCAGAAAATATCGATCGTGCGTCACCAAAAGGAGCGACATGGCTTGGGTTGAAAGATAATTTTCCAGCCATTCTATTACTTCAATATCAAGATGATTGGTAGGTTCATCAAGGATCAAGAAGTCCGGCTTTTCGACCAAAGCTGATGCCAGGGCAACCCTTTTTTTTTGCCCTCCGGAAAGCTCATCTACAAAAAGACCGAGGTCATGGATTCCGAGTTTGCCCAATATCTGCTTTACCTGCGACTCAAAGTCCCAGGCAGAAAGTGCATCCATTTTATTGATCAGCTTTTGGTAATGTGGACTGGCCACATCGGAATCTTTGTTCTCTATAAATTCCTCATATTCACTCACCGTAGAAAGTAATTCATTGTCCTGATCAAAAATAAAATCCCTAACGGTTTGATGGTTGCTGAATTCTGGATTTTGAGTTAAATAACTTAGCTTAATGCCTTTTCTGAAAACCACCCTTCCTTGATCCGTCGGCTCAATACCTCCAATTATTTTTAAAAGTGTCGATTTACCGCATCCATTTTTTCCGACCAATGCCACCTTTTGCCCCTGGCTTATACCAAAGGTAAGATCATGAAATAGGGGTTGCTCATTATAACTTTTAGAAAGCTGCTCTACAGAAAGATAATTCATTCGCTCTTTTTTCCTCCTTTTGACTTATCGTCAGAGAGTTTATCGAAAAAATTTGTAAAGGCAGATTTCACTTCTTTCACCGTATTTTTTGTTAACTTCTCAACCTTATCAAAAGTCTCCTTATTGTCTTCTTTTATTTTTCGAAATTCCTCATTTACCTGGTCTCTGGACTTTTTCAGTTCCTCGATCCTGGCGTTGATTTCTTTTTTGACATCATCCTTGGAAATGTCGGATTGCTCAAGCAACTCATCAATTTTATTTGATAAGTCCCTAATCACTTTTTTGGTTTTGGATTCTTGCTCTTTCATCATTCATGAAATTTATTGACAAATGTATGTAATATAATGTTTTCATTTACGCTATCAATACGAATCTAATTTCACTATTCTCTATTATATTTGTGCCAAACCGTTTTCAATGTGAAAAGATATATCATATATTCATTTATCATTTTGACGCTAATGCTTATGGCTTCCTGCGCTTCGTCGAAAATACAAAAAAGGAGTCAGCCAAAACGGGGGCCAATTCCCTGTCCTTTAAAGGATTGTTGATCTAAAACATGTGTTGTCCTCTTTTATGGTTTTTATTGGATTTTCATGATCTTAGGTAAACAATAACTGGTTTTGCGTGTTATTTGATTTTTGAATTAAATTTTTATTATGAAAAAAATTGTGATTGCCATTGATGGCAACTCTGGTTGTGGAAAAAGCTCCACAGCAAAAATTATTGCCAAAAACCTGAAATATATTTACATCGACACCGGTGCGATGTACAGGGCTGTTACCCTGTTTTTTATCAAACATAACATAAACCTGAAAAATGACCAGGATGTAGAAACCGCACTCAAACAAATCGATATTTCTTTTGAATATAATATTGAGACAAGTAAAAATGAAACCTTTCTTAATGGGAGAAATATAGAAACTAAAATAAGGGAGATGGAGGTATCGAACATGGTGAGCCCGGTAAGTGAAATTTCCCGGGTACGCAGAAAACTAGTGGAACAACAACGAAGGCTTGGCGAAGGTTCCGGGATCGTTATGGATGGAAGAGATATTGGAACCGTTGTATTTCCTGATGCAGATTTAAAAATATTTATGACTGCAAATCTTGAAATCAGAGCCTTGAGAAGGCAAAAGGAACTGCTCCAAAAAAATACTAAAGTGGAACTGAATGAAGTGATAGAGAATCTTAAAAACCGCGATATTATCGATACATCAAGAGACGATAGCCCATTAAAAAAAGCAGATGACGCCTTTGTTGTTGACACCAGCAATTTGACTTTTGATGAACAGGTCAATCAAATACTTGGTTTAATACAAGAAAAAATCGCCTAGAATGAAAGTTACCATAGATCAAAATTCAGGGTATTGTTTCGGTGTTGAATACGCCATTCAAATTGCTGAAGATTCCATGGAACAAACAAAGGAACTATACTGTTTGGGTGATATCGTACATAACGATATGGAGGTAAAAAGACTTCATAAGAAAGGCCTTAGGGTCATTGATCATGATCAGCTACAAGACCTGCACGATTGCCAGGTGCTGATCAGGGCTCATGGCGAGCCCCCTGAAACATACGCTACGGCACTTAAAAATAATATTGAGCTGATTGATGCCTCTTGCCCCGTGGTGTTGAAATTGCAAAACCGTGTAAAACATGCTTTTGATAAAATGAATGCCAAACATGGGCAGGTCGTTATCTATGGAAAAAACGGACATGCCGAGGTAATCGGCCTTGCAGGGCAAACCAATAACGAGGCAATCATTATTACGGAAGAAACAGATTTAGATAAAATAGACTATTCCCGTCCGGTAGTACTTTTTAGTCAGACCACTAAAAGCACCAAAGGATTTTATCATATAAAATCAAAAATTGAAGAGCGATTTAACGATAAATCAAAAGTAGTTACCGAAGAAGAATTTGAATATCACGACAGCATTTGCCGGCAAGTATCCAACAGAGAACC
>JAUUZS010000121.1 GCA_030589835.1 Cyclobacteriaceae bacterium | reverse complement strand
TGAGATAATTCAAATTGAAATTGGCTGCGACCACTTCAACTTTTATTTGTATTTCCCCTTTTTCGAGATCAAATTCCCCGCCAACCTTATCTGACCAATTTTGCCATCCCAGGGTTGAGTTGAATTCCATGGTTTCTATCAGCGCTTCAATATCACCAGTTACTTTGTATACATTTGCCATCCCTGTGCCTCCCAATCCGGAATGTCTGTACGTGATTTGATAGGTTCCGGTCTCCAGGACATCTATATCAAACAATAAATAGTCGTTGGGATCACTCCATCCTGTGGCCAATCCTCCTCCTTCATCAAAACATGCTTCAGTTCTAAACCCCTGGTTGAGGCTCATGTCCTCGGCTTCCACTTTACCAGGAATGCGATTCTTATCCAATGGATTGGAAAGGTTTATTTCAATTGGCGTATTGCTAAATGTAACTAAAACTATGTCGTTGGCGGTCTTAACGATTGATCCACTATAAGAAATGTATGCGAAATCGCCATAAATCAAAGGATTCGTAAGTTCAACCCCTATAATTTGATCCTGTCCTTCCAGGGTATGAACGGTGTCAATTTCTACCGCTATGCCATTTACCGTTACCGTGAAATCATCAAAACTGCTAATGGGCTTGAATGCCTGATTGTAAGCCAATTTCACCATGCTGGCGTTGTTTTGCTCAACCGTTGCGCTTAATAAATTGGGTTGAACGGCGTTAGCAGCTCTTGGCCCGTTAAACGCAATATAATTCAGGTTATATTCTCCCTGATCAATATTTAGCCGGAGCACATTTTTGCCTTGGGATAAATATATGTCCGTGACATTGGTAGTTTGCCAGTTTTGCCACCCTCCTGAATTTGGGATAGCGATATCTTTGCTGACTGGAAGATCATTCACATAAAGTGAAAGTTTATTCTGATCCCCATTCGAAGCAGCGCGAATGTTGAGGTCGTAAGTACCGCTTGTTTCCACATTGACGGTGTACTGAAGCCATTCTCCTGCCTCCGTAAATCCCAAACTAAAACCATTGGTATTATCGTCCGTGCAGGTTTCGATATCTACTCCGTCATTGCGATAAACCCAGCCCAAATTCCAAGCTGTGTAAGATCCGGATGATACATGGTAGTTGGCGACCACCATATCAGAGTAGCCTACCTGATCTCCTCCCAGGTCATAATCCACTAAAAACAACTTGTAACCATCGTTTATATTATGGTTTTTAAACGGTATGGCCTCAATGGAGTGAGGCTGTCTTATCATGGCATCGACAACATCGGGGTGGTATATGCAGTTTTCGATTTTTGTGTTTTCTGCCAGCTCCATTAGTGAAGCAAAGGCAACTTCCTGTGAGGGCTGGCTTGCATTGCCTTCCCAATAGTCAATCAGGTCTTGATAACCTTGTGTTTTCTTAATTTCAAGTGCATTGTTGAGTCCTACTTTTTTCATTGGCCACCAGGCCCAGCCAATGTTATTGCGCTCGAACAATGCAATTGCCTCCTTGTACCAGGTATTGGAATTTTCCCCGGATTCCCCCATCCATAGAGGAATATTATACTCATCTCGGAAAGCCAGCATCCACTGAACGGATTCCACATCGTTTACAGTCCAGTATTTATGGAAACTGGCCACCATATTATTATCCCAGGGAGGGAATATCCCGTTATAATTGTTTGCCCAACTATTGCCCTCAATATATATGATGTGATTGGTGTCAACCTCACGAATGGCGGTGGTGATATCCACTAAAAGTTTTCTGAGAGGAACGTTATTTTGTTCGCCCATACCGTGAAGATCATTTGGGTCATCAAAGCCCCAATTTGTTTCATTGATCAGGTCATAACCTCCTATCCAGGGATGGTTGGCGTATCTTTCTGCCAGCTTACGCCATAGCGCAATGGTCTTTAGTTTGTTGTCTTCATCTTCCCAAAGCGAAGGAAAAGAGGTGTTGTAGTCTGATATGGCTGCATCGTGCCCCTGTCTTCCAGGTGCAGCGTGTAGGTCAAGAATCAAATAGATTTCGTTGGCTTCACACCAATTCAACAAGCTGTCAGTCATGGCAAATCCTTTTTCCAGCCAGGTGTTTTCGCCGGCAACGGGTTCTTCCTGTATAGATAAAGTATATAAGTTGTAATGCATGGGCAATCTGATGGAATTGAATCCCCAGGATGCCAGAGAGTCCACATCTGTTCTTGTGCAATGATTGTCCAGCCATGCATCGTAGAAGGTATTTGTGTTCTCCACACCCATCGCATCTTCAAAAAGATTCCTGATTTCGTATTGAGGATTGGCAACAGAAGACAATTGCAGCATGTAGCCTTCTTGTAGCATCCATCCTCCAAGTCCCATTCCCCGGAGGATCACCTCATTGCCATTCCCATCCAAAATACTTTTATCCTGGACGTGCAGAAACTGCCCCTGAACGAGTTGTATGGATGATATTAAAAGTACAATTGTTAGTTTTAAAAGTAGTTTCATGGGGTTCTATTTTAGCGTTCTTATCTACAATAATTATAACGTTGTTGCTATCAGATCATACATTAGTTGACAAGTATAGCCTTACTTATTATTTCAGAATCACCTTTTACAGTAATAAAGTAAAGTCCGGGTATTATATTCTGACGTGTTGAAATGTCAAGTGAACCCAGGCTTTTTTCTATGTTTAGCTTAATTTCTTTGCCGTTGAAATCATGCATGGATACCCGGTGAATGTTCGTTTCCGAATCCAGGTGTATATTGAAGCTGTTGGATCGGATTGGATTAGGATAAATCCTGATACCGGATGGTTTGTCCAAGTCCGGAACGCTAGTAATTGTTTCCGCTATCTTCGCCTCACTCAGATCAGATTCAGCATGGTTATTAACAGCCGACAGCTTATAGAAATAGTTTGCTCTAAGGCTTAAGGTATTTGGATTTTCACCAGATGGGATCCTATTTTGAATTTTTACGTATGTACCGTCCTCACTTTTCGATTCATGCAAATTATAGGCGTAAGCGTGGTTTACATCATCCCAGCTTATCGCATATTCCGGCCCTTCAATTAGTTCGACTGCAAAATTTTGCGGAACCTCTGGCTGCACATTGCTTCTATAAATCAATATCTCCGGAATCGTAAAGCCTGAATTCCCGAAATTCAAGGTAAAATTGAGTTTGGTAATGGCCCTTTCGCTTACATTAGGATTTACAATATTCCAGAGTTGATTGTAATCGAAAGAATATACATGGTAAGCGCCATCTTTTACCGGCTTAAATGTTAACCAATTGGCCTGGGTTTGATTTCCCTGATAGTCTTCAAAAGTAACGGATATTTCCGGATTATTAGCTGCGTCTTCATTCAGCTTAAAGGGAAATTTTATTAATCCGTGATCTTCCAGATTCAACGGACTGTCAAATTCATAATAAAAATTTGCTTGTGCGCTTATTTTATAATTCACCTCAAAATTTCCATTGGTGTTGGCAAGGTTAATGTCCTGATTTTGGGTAATCCAATTTGCAGAGAGGTCGGTTTCAAAATCATCCACGATAAAAACATCACCAGCAGGTTTTATGGGAACAACTACCTCATAACTCAAAACGGTCACATCACACTCTATTCCCGGATCGATGCTGACTTCTATCGCCCCGGATAAATCGTTCCAGTTGGCTTCTATTTTATTTGTTCCCTGTCCATTAACAATTTGCACTCCATCGGGGACCGTCCAATTATAGGTCATATTATCAAATAGTGTTGTTTCAAAATTTAAAGCGGTTTCATTTCCTTCAATAATATTCTTTCCACTTATTTCCAGGTTATCATAATATTGATATACCCGTACGTAATCCACCTCCATTGATGTAGGAAAAATGGTGTCGTCAATGCCCTCAATGCCTCCCCATGACCCTCCAATAGCAATATTTAATAATAGATGAAAGCGTTTATCAAACGGCCATTCTGCCGAGCTTTTGTTTTCATTGTCAAATGTAAAAAACTTTACATCATCGATATAGAAATCTATCTTGTCTTCAAACCATTCTATAGCGTAAAGATGAAATGCAGTTTGGGAGTCTGATATTGTTTTGCTTGCCCCTTTATGGGTGTTGAGTGAATGGTTGTACGCTTCTGTATGAACTGTGCCGTGAATTTTATTCGGGTCGTAGCCGACGTGTTCCATAATATCTATTTCCCCACTTTCGGGCCATCCACCGTACTCCCAGTCTGTAGGCAACATCCAAATAGCTGACCATGTGCCTCTGCCGGGAGGAATTTTGGCCATAACCTCAATACGGCCATATTTCCAATCGCCTTTATTTTTGGTTATCAGCCTGGCCGAAGTGTATGATTTCCCGCCATAACTTTCTTTTTTGGCTACAATAGTTAATATTCCATTGTCGACGTATGAATTATCAAGCCGGTTGGTATAGTATTGTGCTTCGTTATTTCCCCAGCCACCGCCGCCAACATCGTATCCCCATTTAGAAGGATCTGGAGCCCCGGTATAATCAAACTCATCGGACCAAACCAGTTGGTGACATGCATTCTGAGCATAGATTATTGGAGGATTGATTAATAAAAACAGGAGAATGTAATGGTATATATGTCGCATAATAATATAGAAAAAAGGGAGGCCTTCACCTCCCAAATCGATTCCCTAATTAGTGTCTGTCCATAAAGTCCGCTATCTGCGTTACGCTTGCTCTCAAAATGATCATTCACGAAATGTAAACTCACATTTTTCGAGCTGAGCAAGCCTTGATAGCAAACTTTCTGAATCAGACACCGAGTTTATAGACAGACTCTATTTAAACGTAGTGTTATAATTTTATAAGTCGGTAATCTATAATTTAACAAGGTAAAAAAATGAACATTGACCTGTGGTTTGCAGAAATCCAAGCAAACCACAGATCAATATTGCTATTCCATTATGATGTCATCAATATAGAAGACATCAGCTGTAGTGGTATCCCATCCAGGGAATAGAACTACTTTAGTATATTTTTCTGATACCACGGCATTTCCATCCTTATCGGTTGTCAAATCCCATACTAATTCAATCCACGTATCAGCTTCTGCTATATCTAGACTAATCTCTTGAGAGTCACCTCCTGGTACTTCTAGCTTAAACAAAAGTGTACCCGTAGCTGGTGCCAGCAATTTTACTTTCAATTTAGTCTTGCCAGTTACGTCAAGCGCTCCCCCAATATCAATATTAATACCTGCCCAAGTTTCATGGCCATGAGTTAATTTCAGAACTTTATTACTGGCATTTATTCCGGTTTTATCAGGATTATCAACAATCTCAACTACCGATCCGCCGAAAACTTCCCATGGAGTCTCAGTCTCATGATCTATACTTAACACGTTTACAGGATCAAGGGTTGGAGGAGGATCATTGAAAGGTACTTCCGGGGCCATGCTGAAATCATCATAGCTTACCATGTTGAATATCCATTTTCCACCGTCATTGTCAATGTGCAAAGTTAACTGAAGTGTATCAACACCATCACCTTCAACCAACTTGGTGACCTCGTATGCTTTAGAGGATATAGGCATTGGATTATCTCCTGCATTGGTCTTACTGGTTAAGCCGATATAAAACCCTGATCCACTTGCCGTTAATACCTTAGTATCCTTATCGTACTCGAAGGTATATGATCCGCCATTAGCAAAATCACTTACATCAGAACCATCAGCAGCAGCCCAGATTCCGGCTTCATCTTCTTCATGGCAACCTGCACCTAAACCATCATTCCATCCGCCATCAGCTTCTGAATCCAGATAAACGGTGTTTTTGGTATCTACCTGCACAGTACCATCTCTAAAAAATGTAATTTCATCGTCAAAGACACAAGGTCGATCGCCAAGTGCATCACCGGCAAATTCCCACCAGGCACCTCCATCAGGAGCGTAGATACCCAGTGCAACACCCTCTCGCTGAATAATCCATTTTTTACTTTCCGCACCAGCAATTATTTCAAGTTCTACTTCTGGTTCAGTGATTTCCACTTCATGTGTTGCAATGGCTGACTCGCCATCGGCATTCGATGCAGTCAATGTCACTGTAAATAAGCCATAAGAAGTGTATGTGTGTGTAGGATTTTCTTCCGTAGCACTTCCGCCATCACCAAAATCCCAAGCATAACTTACTGAATTATCAGATAAATTAGTAAAAGTGTATTCAAGGATGTTTGTCGCACTTGCTTCAGCTGAGAAATGAGCAAATGGCCTTGGAGCAGGTTCTTCCTCTGTACAGGAAGGTAAAATTGCTATCATCGCTACAATAAAGAATGTAGCCAATAGATACTTAATCGAACTAGATTTTTTCATAATTTGTAAATAATAGTTAATAATAATTAAAATTGATTTTATCATTAAAAAAAATGTGGGTGGTGCTTTCAGGTCACGAATAAGGGGGAAATCTGAAAGAATGAAAAAAAAAGCATTACATCAATAATACATCATCATCCATAATACAATACATCACAAACACATCAATTTATCTTAAAAAGTTGTTTTAAAGTGAAATATCGAACATTTTGAGTTACCTTTAAATCATCAACAAAAAATTAGTAATTATACATCATATTTGCATTTCCTGGAGATTTATGTTTTTAAGATTAGCAACTATCCGATTTTCCAATTGAGTATGAAACGATATCTTTTTTTGTTTTTGTCCACATATGGAATTCTATTTCCCCATACTTTATGGGCACAGAAAACATTTTCCGGTCTTCCATTCATTAACAATTATAGCCCGGATCAATACAAGGGAGGAATTCAGAATTGGCAGATCAATCAGGACAAAAGAGGTATAATTTATGTCGCCAACAATTTTGGCCTGCTGGAATTCGATGGTACCGAGTGGTATAACTACCCGGTCAGGAATGGCACAAAATTAAGGACCATCGGCATTGGAAGCAACGGAAGGATTTATACAGGTAGCCAGGGGGATTTTGGGTATTTTTTCCCCGATGAAACCGGTTATTTTAGCTATATATCATTGGCCGATAGCCTGTCGGCAGAATTGAGAAATATTGATGAAACATGGAAAATATTCATCGATGAAGAAAAAATTTATTTCTGCACTTTTTCAAACATATATATCTATGAGCATGGTGATATCCATACGGTAAAAACAAACCATTACCTGGAGCCTTCTTTTTATATAAATAAGCAATTATACCTTCAAAGCCCGGGGAACCCCTTAATGACACTGGATAAAAACAATAAAATAAACCTGGTGGCGGGGGGAGCATTTTTTAGGGATAAATTAATCACCGGGATGCTTCCTTATAATAAAAACCAGCTGCTGATCATTACAAAAAAGTCCGGAATTTATACTTATGATGGACTTATCGTCGAACCATGACATAAACATAGAAACCCATTACTGGATGTGGCAACAATAAATTGCGCCCTCAGATTACGAAATGGCACTATGGCGTTCGGCACACAATCAAATGGTTTGATCGTTTTTGATCAATACGGAAATATGTTGCTTCATCTTGATATTAATAATGGCCTAGCAAGCAATACTGTATTAAGCCTATATCAGGATAAAAGCGATAATCTCTGGACAGGATTGAATAATGGTATTTCACATATTGAATTGGCCACTCCTTTTACCCTAATCAGCCACGATATGGGAGTTGAAGGCACCGGATACGCTGCCTTTGCTGAAGACGATAATCTATATTTGGGAACCAACATTGGCCTATTTATATCTACAGGACAATCAAAATCAACTTCTGAGGATCATATTCAACAGTTTTCAAAAATTAGTAATTCTGACGGACAGGTTTACAGTTTAAATAAAATAAGGAATACACTGTTTATGGGGCATCATAGCGGGGCTTATTCTATAAAAAATCAGGAAGCTAATCATATATCTTCAACTGGGGCATGGACTTTTATAACGAGCCCCAAAATGCCTGAAAAAGTTATACTTGGCACGTACTCCGGAATTAGTTTTTTGAAAAAAGCAAATGATGACTGGGAGGATTTTGACAGGTTGTCAGGATTATATGAATCATCCAGAGTGATGGAATTGGATGATGAAGATAACCTTTGGATGACTCATGGATATAAAGGGGCTTTTAAAATTAAAATAGATTTTAAGTCTGATTCAATTCTTGATGTGAAATTCTATAATAGCAATCATGGTTTTCCTTCAGATTTACTTATTAACGTTTTTAAAATAAAAAATGAGTTATTATTTACGGCTGAACGTGGTGTATATAAATATGATAAAGAAAAAGATTATTTTGTCCTTCATCCTACTTATACAGAAATATTAGGGCCAAATATTCATATTCGCGATATGGATGAAGACCCATTGGGAAATGTTTATTTTATTACCAATGACCAATGTGGAGTAATAAAATTCAATGGTGCGAATGATTTTGAAGTAGATTTTAATTCCTTCAATAAAATACCCAAACTACTCAATGATGACCTTGTAAATGTAAATGCACTAGATATAAATAATATTCTTTTTGGGGGAAAGGAAGGATTTATTCATTACCAACCGAATAAAAAAATAAATACTCATGATGCATTTTCAATGCTAATCAGAAAAGTTCATTGCACCACAAATGGAGATTCTATCATTTTTGATGGGAATTTCATGGAGGAGAATAAAGTAGTTAAATATCAGCCAGTGAAGGCTCAGGTTGAATTGCCATATAAAAATAATGACCTTATATTTACCTTCGCATCTACTTTTTATGAAGGGATCGATGACATGCAATATCGATTTTACTTAAAAGAATTTGATAATGGCTGGTCGGCATGGAACTATAAAACGGAAAAAGAATATACTAATTTACCTGAAGGAGAATATGAATTTATGGTAATGTCAAAAAATATATATGGTATGCAAAGTAGCCTGGTTTCTTACAAATTTGTCATTACCCCTCCATGGTTCAGGTCGTATTTTGCCTATTTGGTTTATGTTTTGAGTGGCTTATTTTTCATTGTCGCCGGTATGATCATCGTAGACAGGAAGCATAAAAAAGACAAAATTCACCTTAAACAGGATCAGGAAAAAGAACTTACAAATAAAGAAACGCAGTTAAGAACCGTTAAAGAGCAAAAGGAAACTGAAATCTCCCGATTGAGAAATGAAAAATTAAATGCTGAATTAAACCATAAGAATACGGAATTGGCTTCTGTCACCATGCACTTGCTTACAAAAAATGAATTGATAGGTGGAATAAAAAATAAGCTGAACGGAACCCTTAATCAGGAAGATAAAAAAGAAATTAAGAAAAATATAACCCGCATTATCAAAGAAATAAACCAGAATGCCAACCTCGATAAAGACTGGGAACAATTTGAGGTTCATTTTGACCGGGTTCACAGAGATTTTAATAAAAGGCTTAAAGAAGCCTTTCCTGAGCTAACCCC
>JAUUZS010000463.1 GCA_030589835.1 Cyclobacteriaceae bacterium | reverse complement strand
CCTGTTCTTTTCTCAAGTCATTATTTTTTCATTGGTGGCGCTGCTTTCTTTTGAGCTCGTCCGCTTTGTTACAAAAACGAATAAAGAATTAAAAAAGCTTTTGTCCTCCATCAAACATCATGATTTTTCGGCCAGTTTCTCAAGCCAAAATCTTGGTAAATCTTATGACGACCTCTCGGAGATATTTACTGAAATCATCAAGTCCTTTAGAAATGTCAAGATAGAAAAAGAAGCGCAGCTTCAACTTTTACAAGTGATCATTGACCAGATAAATGTTGGTGTGTTAGCGGTAAGGGATCAACATCAAATTGTGTTTATCAATAAACGTGCTGAGGAAATCCTGGATATTCCGGGCTTAAAAACATGGAATATTGATTTCCCACTGATCTATAAAATTAATGAGGAAGTAAAATCGATGCAATCTCAGGGCAAAAAATTGCTCGAGTTGCAGATCGGGGATGAAATCAAACAATTGGCATTTCATGTAAATCAAACCGTCTTCCTGGAGGATGAACTGATGTTCATGACATTTCATGATATACGTTCAGAAATAGAGCAGAAAGAAATCGAAGCATGGCATAAACTGATACGAATATTGACCCATGAAGTGATGAATTCTGTAACACCTTTGTTCTCACTTACCGAGACCATGCTCATGCTGCTTGAGGATAAAAATGGTAAGCCTAAAGATGCCGCACAAATCAGCAATGAGGAAATCACCGATATCCGGGCCTCGCTCAAAACCATCCAGGGAAGAAGCGAAGGTATATTGGAATTTGTAGATGCATACCGGAGACTCACTAATATTCCTCATCCTGAATTTGAAGAACTGGCGATTAAAGAGATGTTTGAAAATATTGAAAATCTTTTTGACGGAGAGCTCAATAATAAGGGCATTGATTTTTTGACGCGGATACAAAATGCCCAGCAAACCATTATGGCAGATAAACATTTGATGGAGCAGGTGCTGATCAATTTAATTTCCAACAGCATTTATGCATTGGAAACCACAGATAATCCGTCCATAGAGATCAAAGCTTTTCGTGCCAGGCATCATACCATTATAGAAATAAAAGATAATGGCAAGGGAATAGGTTTTGATAAAATTGATAAAATCTTCATTCCTTTTTTCTCAACGCGTGAAGGTGGTTCGGGGATTGGATTAAGCCTTTCCAAGCAAATTATTTATTTGCATCACGGTAGAATTAAGGTAAAATCTTCCCCTGGCAAAGGGGCAACTTTTAGGATTGAGATTTAGCTTGGTTATACACAAGTTCTGCAACGTTTGTTATATACGGATAGGCACTCCTGTTCTCTATCCATTTTTACAAAAAAAACAGCTAACTCAAATATTTTATCCTTGATATTTTAAAGGAAGACTTTAATATTAACCTTGACTTTTTAAAGGCTATATATTAATTTCGAAATGAAATAGTATAGTAGAAAGAAGGTTATGAGGCGAAATATTACGAAAAGACTTGTTGAATGGCAAAAGAAAACCAATCATAAGCCACTTTTAATAAGAGGTGCAAGGCAACATGCAGATTTGTTTTTATTGAATTACTGTGATGCTTTAGCCCTCGGCACTTAGGAGCATTAGCCAAAAACATTGCGCCTAAATTTATAGCTAAAGCCATTAGGAATATTTCATTATCCACCGGCTAAAGCACCGTGGTAACTCAAATAAAAGTTCTTTAAATATCATATCATCAGAACCATCAATAATCCCTTATCATTCCCGAGATTTCACTTGGGTGGAGCCCATTTTCTGTGGCAATATCTCTAATGTTTTGCCCTGATTTTGCCTCGATATCATTTTTCTTTAAACGTGATATGATTTCCTCCGTCGTAACATTTAAATCATCAGCAATATCATCTATGGTCAATCTGCCGTATCCCCTGCTGGAATTTCCATTGCCTGAATTTCCTCTACCAGAATTTCCCCCGCCAGATCTTTGTTGAGCCCTGGGAACCAACAAAGCGTAAATTTCAGAAGGTGATTTGCCGTTATCAGCAGCTATATCCAACAGCGTTTTCGATTCACTATTAACCAAAATTCCATTTGCTTCAAGCTTCTTAATGACTTCTTCTTCATCGATTTTTAAATAATCTGTAGAAATTTCATTAATGGTAAGTTCTTCTGTATGGGGAACTGGTCCTTTTCTTTGGTCTTCTTCCCAGCTATGGGTAATGGTTTCTCCAAGTTCGGAAAAGCTGCTGAATGGGGGGAACTCAAAGCTGGTACCAAAAAACGAAATAAGGATCAATACAGTTGCTGCTAAAAGTTCTTTCTTTTTTCTGAATCCTGATTTTCGTTTCAGCTTGGCATAAGACCAAAGGACCCGCCAGTTAAGTGAGAAAATATGAAAGATAGAAATGATAATAAAAAAGTAAGAAAATATAATATGCTGTGCCTGCCATTGGCTCTTTTCAAAACCTAATAAAGTCCAGTGCTGCCAGTTTGCCACTCTGCCCGAAGGTGATACGTACAATATTGTTCCTGATATCAGCAACCAAACGATTGAAAAAAGAAGTAGAAATGTCACGAAACTCCGATAATGAAAACGTTTATTCATTGTGTAGCGATTAAAAAGTTAAAAATTCACTAAAACTGTCAGGGATAAAACTAATCGTATACTCACGTCAAGTCAAAAAAATTCAACTAACGTACGTAACTACCTGTATTAACGTCAAAGGCACCTCCAGTAGGGTGGCCTGACAGATTTGTAATTTGAAACTTGGCGACTAAATCGAGTACAATTCATAGGGAATATTATGTTTGTCTGGTCAATTTTATTGGAACAAACATAAACCTTAGCTCGATATTTAAAATAGAGCGTCATGCCGGAAAATTAAGCTCTAAATTTTAAGGAGCTTAATTTATCCGGTATCTAAGAGACTTGGTTAATTAAGATTGCGGATAATTTTCTTTTTTTTTAAAATATAAAAAGAAAATTTCCGAAATGACGGCTCATGTCCAATCGTGTTTCTTTTTATAGCGGACTCAGGTTCCTAAATAAAAGATATGTGTAATTGCAAACGACAGCTAACTGGCCTGAGACTCCACTGCGTCTCACCGTCTTTGCGGTAATTTTAGATTTCAGATTAGCATTGTTGCATATTTTTAAATCCTGGAAAACTATAAATGCGTATTGTCAATCAGATTTCTTTTTAAAATTTCAGACATCTGTTGAACAATTTTTTCTGCGTTGGCTTTGGTGAAGCAAAGTGGGGGTTTGGATTTGAGGATGTTGTCGAACGGGCCATCTGTGCTGATCAAAATATTTCGGTTGCACAGCTCATTTTTAATGATTCCTGCCAACGGGGTATCTGGCTTTTGATCTTTATTCACGATTTCGACCCCGAGAAATAATCCTGAACCACGTACATCACCAATACAATCAAAGCTCTTTTTGAGGTCGTTGAGCAAATATTTGAAGTGATTGCCAACTTCCTTAGCGTTTTGTTGCAGGCCTTCTTCCTCGATCACATCCAGAACCGCCATGCCAATGGCGCACGAAACGGGATTCCCTCCAAAAGAACTGAAAAACTCAACACCCTGGTTAAATGAATTTGCGATCTCATCTGTAGTAATCACTGCTCCTATAGGATGTCCGTTACCCATAGGTTTTCCAAGGATTACCATGTCGGGAATCACATCCTGGGCTTCATAACCCCAGAAATATTCACCCAACCGGCCAAAACCTGTTTGAACTTCATCGCTGATACAGACACCCCCTTGATTCCTGATTTCCGGATAAAGGGTTTGCAAATATCCGGGAGCAAGAGCTACCTGACCTGCGCAACCAAGGATAGGTTCTGTGATAAATGCCGCTACAGGATTTTTATGTTTTTTTAATAAATCAATGGCTTCCTGCGCATATTTTGATCCCGAATTTTCATCTTTATATTTTCCGCCTTGCGAGACTGGTATCGGTGCTTTCAGGATATAAGGTTTTTGTCCCGGTCCTTTTTTATTGCTGAATTTATAATCGCTGATATCGATACCGGTTTGGGTATGACCATGATAACCGTGCTCCATCACCATTATGTCACCAAATCCGGTATGACGCCTCGCCAGTCGGATAGCAAGATCGCTTGCTGCACTTCCGG
>JAUUZS010000292.1 GCA_030589835.1 Cyclobacteriaceae bacterium | reverse complement strand
TTGATTCTATCGGCGAGGGATGCTGCAGAAAAACCAGCAAAAACCACAGAATGAATTGCCCCGATTCTTGCACAGGCCAACATGGCAATGGCGGCTTCCGGCACCATTGGCATATATATAATAACCCTGTCACCTTTTTCAACTCCATTTGCTTTTAAGGTATTAGCAAACTGACAAGTTTTTTCATATAATTCTTTGTATGTCAATGTAATGGAAGCCTCATTTGGATCATTTGGCTCCCAGATGATGGCGGTCTGATCTCTTTTGGTATATAAATACCGCTCAAAAATATTTTCGGTGATATTCAATTTTCCATTCACAAACCATTTGATGCTTGGGGTTTCAAAATCCCACTCAACTACATTGTCCCATTTTTTTTTCCAGTGAAAGGTTTCAGCAATTTGTGCCCAAAACGCATCTGGTGTTTGAACGCTCTTTTGATATTCGTGAATATATCCTGCAAGTGTGCGAATTTTTCTAGCCATAGGTTTGAAATTAAAGTGTATAGTTTACTTCAGTATTGTTCGTTTTAAGGGGTGTTTCAATTAAGAATGATGTGAAATATAAAAAAAATTAATGATATATAGATTTTTCGTTTGAATTTTGTATCTGCCTGTTAGCACATAAAAATCAGGATATGTTTCATCGAGTAATGAAAACATGCCGTTGTGGAGGTAAAATAAAAAGGCAAAATCTTCCTAATGCTGAAAAAATTCTACCATTAGGGCCATAAGTGCGCCGAGTAAACTAATGAAAATTTTCTTCTTATGAAAGGAGTGGTCCGGGCTTGACTCGAAATAAAGTGTCGTTGAAATATGAAGAAAATTGCCACTAACCAGCGCAAAAATAATGAGAAATCCCTCTTCGCTTATTAGGCTGTATTTGTTCATAAGATCACTGAAAATCAAACCAACAGGAGAGGCCAGGCTAAATATTGCCAGAAGAATAATTAATATCTTTTTACTTTTCACATTCGTATTCAATACCGACATCAAGGCAATGGCCGCAGGTATTTTATGTAAAATAATTCCTATTAATAATCCGCTATTATGCTCTCCCGGATCATGGTTTCCGGGGTGAACGAGGATGCTCCCATCCATGAGTGAATGCAGGCAAAGTCCCAGCATGAGCATGGTTGGTGAAAAGGAATGTTGATGGTCTTGGTGGTGTAAGTGTCCATGCTCAACACCGGTGGTAATAAAATCCAGAAAAATTTGCATGAAAAACCCAATAAGCACAAAAAGACCTATTCGCTGCGGATTGGAAGAGGCAGAAATAAGCTCTGGCAAAAGATGCACAATAGTAATGGAAAATATGAAAGCGCCTGCAAAAACCAGAAGGTACTTAAGATCAATCTTAAGGGGTTTTTGAAGCTTGATGACAATTAGCCCTGGTATAAAAGCAACTAAAAATAATGTGATTGAATAAGCTATCTCCATATCATTTGTTCAGCACAAAGATCATGCGTTCCGATTTTTCGGCAATATAAGGATTAAGGTTATAATCGCCGAAAAGATCAATTAGTTCCAGTCCTGCCCATTCAAAATATTCCAGAAACTTCACTCTTTCAATAGCCTTTACGCGCTCCTGATATTCGTAATACTTTCCTTGATCTACAAAATCAATGTCTTTTACAATATATTCACCTTTTAATATTTTTTGAATATGAAAGTCTATTCCATTGATTCTTTTTACCTCCTCGGGCACTAAATTATGGATTGCGGTGTAAGGATTGAGGAAGTCTATCAGCAACTTGCCGCCTTTTTTCAATCCCCGGGCGATGGAAGTAATGGTTTGTTGATTTTCTCCTTTGGTTTCAAAATATCCAAAACTAGTAAACAGATTCAGAATGCAATCAAACTTTTTGCCTTTCCATGGAATGCGCATATCGTGAATATGAAATTTGAGTTTTTCATTTTTATACAGGCTGGCAAAGGCTATATTATGAGGAGAAAGATCGAGGCCTACAACATCAAAACCTTTTTTATTCAGATATATTGCGTGCCTGCCTTTTCCGCATGCGAGGTCTTGAATGTAGTCATTTTCTGATAGCTGAAAATAGGTCATCAACTTATCGATGAAGGATTTCGCTTCTTCGTCATCCCTGTCCTGATATAACACATGATAGTAGGGCGAGTCAAACCATTCCCCAAACCACTCTTTAGTTTTCAGCATCCAATTTCTCTATGTTATTGGCGATTCCTTCAGTGATCATTGTTTTTATTTCGCCGTCGTCACCGCTGTAAATCAAATAGGCGTCGAGCGTTTTATTTTTTGCTAATAGCGATATTGCTTTTTCCACTCCCATTACCATAAATGCCGTGGCGTAGGCATCGGCAATCATACAGTTGTCCGCAAAGACCGAGGCACTTAATAATTTATGTGAAATGGGATATCCCGTAGCGGGATTAATGGTATGAACATATTTTACGCCATCTCTTACATAGTAATTTCTGTAATTCCCTGAAGTGGCGACCGCCTTGTCTTTTAGTTTGGCAATGGCCAGTATTTTCCTTTCATATACCTCTACCGTGGGATCCTCGATGGCTGTTCGCCAGGGCATACCATCATTTTTAGTGCCTTTGCAAATCAATTCCCCACCTATTTCTACCAGGTGATTTTCAATTCCTTTTGCCAGGAGAAAATCCGAGATCACATCAACGGCATAGCCCTTTGCTATGGCCGAAAAATCAAGCTTAATTCCGGCAGATTCTTTGCATACCTTGCTGTTGTCAAATTGTATTTTATTAAATCCCACATTATGCAACAAGGCATCGACCGAGGCGCTATCCGGTACCATAGATTTATCTGGCCCAAACCCCCAGGCATTTACCAAAGGGCCAACGGTAGGATCAAAGGCTCCTTTGGAATGTGTAAATACTTCTTTGCTGGCTTTTAAAACAGGAAGAAAATATTCAGACTCAAATACAAAGCAATCGCCTGACTGGTTAAAGCGAGAGATCTCGGAATTGGGAATGTAGGTAGATAATGATAAATTCCAAACCTTTAGTAAAGTGTCAAGCTCATCTGCAAAATTCTCCCCATCTGCATTGAAATACTTTACTGAGTATCCGATCGTCCCCATGGTTGTCCCGCTGACTTCGACCATTTGAAGTGGAGGAGTATCATTTTGCCGCACCTTATACACTATATACACTACCAGAATAAGTGCAAGAGGATATAAACGCTTTATATAATTTTTAAAATCCATGGGTGATTCGCTTCTCTAATTCATTTTTATATGCTCTGTTATGGAGCAGACATGGCTACATACAGCAAAAAGATCAATTGACATTTCATCTGCCAGCCTCCAAAATGAGGGGTGATTCCTGATGTGTAAAAAATCATTTCGTATCAATTCCCGAATTGTCGAGGTTAAAAATGATGTGCAATTTACACCATAAATAAGAATTAAGCGATGATTATAAAATTAAAAAGCCCTGCAGAAAGTAAATTGATTGAATGTGCATGGAGCAATTGTCAATAATCAAATATATGCATGTTATAAACTTGATTTTAAGTATTAAAAATTATTATTTATAAGGCCAGAATATTTGTCTTTTGAATAGGAAAAATTATATTTGCACATTAATAAGATTCTATATGCAATAATGAGGGTTTATAATCCCCTAAGAAATTAGGATAAACAGAATTTATTGCGACCACAACGTATGACTATGACTTTAAAGGGTTTTAAATACCTTTTTACAAGTATAATGATTTTTTCATTGATGCATGTTTATACAAGCATCACTTCTAAGGAGGAAGTTTCTCCAAGCCTGCCTGTCTTCTATCCTGAGCTGAATAATTTTGTGGATGAATTTCATGCCCTTGCAAGCGATATGTTTGAAAATTCCAATTCGCCGGGAGCAGCTATAGCCATTGTTAAAGATGGCAAAATTATTTATAAAAGAGGTTTTGGCGTAAAGAGCGTGAATACAAACGATTCCATCGATATACATACTACCTTCAGGATTGCTTCTGTTTCTAAAACTTTTGCAGGGGTATTGACCGGTAAAATGACGGACAATGGCACATTGAAATGGGAAGATAAAGTGCAGGATTATCTCCCACAGTTTGCCTTGATAAATCCGGAATATGCCAAAAAAATGGAAATCAAGCATATTTTATCTCAATCTACAGGGTTGATCGAGCATGCATATACCAATTTTATTGAAGAGGGAAAAGATCTCGATGAGATGATTGCTGCCCTGTCAGACGTAAAACTTGTCACTGAGCCAGGTAAATTATTCAGCTACCAAAATGTCGCTTTTGGCGTGATTGAGCCCGTGCTGGAATCGGCCACTGGCGATGATTATCAATCGCTGATGAAAAAAGAAATATTCATGCCCTTAGGGATGAAAGATGCTTCTTTGGATTACGAATCGATGTTGGGAAGTAAAAATATGGCCTACCCAAATTATCCCATAAGCAAAGGATGGGCAAAAGGGAAAATATCCAAAAACTATTATAATGTTCCGTCGGCAGGAGGTATTAATGCCAGCATTTCAGATATGGCAAATTATATGATTGCCTTGACAGGTCATCGCCCTGATGTTATAAGTCAATCTGTATTGGATGATATTTTTGAGCCCCAAATTGTGACCAGAATTCGCTGGAAATATTTTAGCAGATGGAAGGATTATGAAAAGTCATATTATGGATTGGGATGGAGAGTTGTAAAAAATAATGAATCGACGATTGCCTTTCATGGAGGATATGTCAATGGTTTTAGGAGCCAATTGGCCATTAATACGGATAGTAATATCGGCATTTCTATTTTAACAAATTCGACCTCCAGTTTTTCGAGTAAACTTACACCGGCATTTTTAAAATTGTTTGATGAATACCGCAGTGTTCTGGAATTTGAAGAAAAGAATCAGATATCCATCAAGTAATCCCTTCAATTTGCAGGCTGGTTTTTTTCCACCATATATTCAAGTAAGAGTTCCATTTCCTACCGTATTGGAATATTGGATCACCAATAAGTCATATCTTGTTGCTTTGATTGTAAACGATAATTGTATAAAATTTTCCTTGCCGCTCCATGTAGTATTCTCACGATTTATGCGGAGTCAGGTATTTTATTCTCCAAGTAGTCATATCTGTAAATCCTAAAATGTAAGGGCCCATCAAATTGATTTCAGAGGCCTAAAAATTATTATCGGGGAATATTTTCTTAAGGACATATTCCTGGAAGTGCTATTATGGTAGAATTCAAAATAGTGAAAACATATCGTTTAAAGGCCATAATCACACTTTATTGATCCTGTCTGGCTGGAGGAAGTTCTCTGGAATTATCTCCCGAATGAAGGCTGTCACCATGAAAGATAAAATTTGACCTGGTCAGGAAAAGATTATAATAGCTTGTATTTGCTTGAAATGTGTGGTGTATCAATGAGTTTAAGGGAAATGGAAATGTATATTGTAAATATAAATTGCCGAGGTAATAAAAGTTCGAAAAAAAGTAAAGTTTCAGAGTTACAGATACATTAGATTTGTAAACAGTAAAATTTAATTTATTAAAGAGGGGATAGAAGACTATTTGATGATAATATAGAGTAGCAGCTAATAGGGATGAATTTTTTGAATTAAATCTTCCTAATAACTAAAAAATTCCTTCACTGGTGTTTATTAAAAAAATTCTTGTTTATATTCATTTTTTAAAGACAAGTATTTAGCATAACGCTTTTTTAATATTTTATTGTACGAATTCGTCAAAGTTGATGAGAAAAGTTTGATACTGATAAAAAAATTATAAATCTAAAGGTTTTCGTAAATGTTAAATTTTTAGATTCGCTAAAATTTATTTTTTAATTAAATAATGACACAAGATGCACACCTTGAATTTTAAGAAAAAGTTATTGTATTTCCTGATATTTATATCGGGATTGG
>JAUUZS010000489.1 GCA_030589835.1 Cyclobacteriaceae bacterium | reverse complement strand
TGGTGCTTAGCAATGTCAAAACCGGTTGGACACCTGAGCTGAGAGATCGATATTTCTCCTGGTTTTATCAGGCTTTTAATTTCCAGGGAGGAAGGAGTTATATTGGTTTCATAAATAATGCACGTAAAGCTGCACTTGTTCATGTTCCTGAAAGCAAATTCGACCATTACAATTTGATGTCAGGCGACACACTGTTAACAAGCTCTGGTGTTGATTTGGCTAATGTATTAGGCCCCAAAGGTCCGGGCCGCTAATACCTCCGTTTCCATGCATCGTGTGACAAGAAACACAAATCGTGGCCGTGTACATATTTTTACCCTGCACAAAATTACGCTTGCCCAATCCTTCACTCAGAAGTGGTTTAATATCCTCTTCCTTCCAGTTTTTCCCAGGGCCTTTCGGACCAAACACATTGGCCAAATCAACCCCAGAGCTTGTTAACAGCGTATCTCCGGATATCACATTGTAATGGTCGAATTTGCTTTCAGGAACATGAACAAGTGCAGCTTTTCGGGCATTGTTTATGAAACCGATATAGCTCCTTCCCCCCTGAAAATTAAAGGCCTGATAAAACCAGGAGAAATACCGCTCTCTCAGCTCTGGTGTCCAACCGGTTTTGACATTGCTAAGCACCATGGCGTAGTAGGTATGTTGTGCCGGAGGGATATTGCTTATTGTTTGAGCAATATCCAGTCCATATTGCAAATTCCGAAGGATTAAATCAGAAGCATCTGTCGCTGTATTCGTGGTGCTGGAAACTTCTTCAACCTCCGTTTCTAACAGCGTCAATGTTTTTTCAATTGCACCAGGGGCCTCTAAATAAGCAAGTACTTTGCTGAATGACCGGTTTAACTCATTATTTTCAGTGGGATAATGTGGAGACAAATAATCTATCGTTTTGTTTTTCATAGCAGTAGATGGAATTCCAAAACGAAATAATGTCAATTCGAATGCCCGTAATAAATCTATTTGCTGTTGCGTTGACTGGCTATTGAATGCTACTTCACAAAGCTTATTCAACATCTGTTTTTGCTGCGACCGATCACCATGACGTGCGAGCGCAATGACACCCTGAATTATTGCAGCCGCATCTTTTTCCTGATAAACCTTCTCTTGCCACTGCTCAATAGGTTGATGCTCGATGGCGATGCGCGCTGCAAATTGAATAAATCGATCTTCACTATTCAAAAAGGGCCAGGCAAATCCAATTGCCTTATTATCCGGGACGCCATGATACTGTTCCAAAAGCTTCCTGGTTTTATTTTCTTTTGTTTCAGTTGATGCAATGTAAGTACCTTCGTTAGTTTTTTCGCCTTTTTCGAAGTCATAATACACCCTGTAAAGATCTGAATTCAGCCTACGGCCACCGGTCATGAAATACATGGCCCCATCTGGCCCTATAACACCGTCTGTTAACGGCAGCGGTATGCCAGATAAAAATTCTTCTTTTTCAGCAGAATATGTTGATCCTACAGGTGTTAGATGTATCGCATACACAATGCCAAAACTCCAATCAAAAGCGAATAATGCTTCTTTGTATTTAGGTGGGAAATTTGCATTTTTTCCATACATCATACCGGTGGGAGATCCCTGGCCAATATTCAATACAGGAGGAAGATTATCAGGGTAAGCAGGAGACCATTTTCCATTACCTGTCCTCCATCCAAACTCGCTGCCACTTGTCACATGACAAATTCTGGTGGGTCGATACCAGGGCATACCCAGGTCCCATTCCATATCAGAATCAAAGGTAAACATGTCTCCTGCATCATTGAAAGTAAAATCATATGCGTTTCGGAATCCGGAGCTTATAAGCTCCCAATGTTTACCAAGTGAGTCCGTTTTGGCGATCCATCCTCCGGGAGCTTTCCGGCTGTTGGCATGGCCTCTCGGATCTTTATATTGTGGAAAAAGATTATCATTTTGCCAGACTTGCGGATTTCGATAAACATCCATATCAGGAGCATCTGTATGATTTCCTGCAACAACATATAAAGAATTCCCATCAGGGCTCAATACAATGCTATGGGGACCATGTTCACCGGCACCATTCAATTTCTTTAGCTGTGTTATTTTATCAAACTGATCATCATTGTTTGTATCCTGAAGACGATACAATCCGCTTCCTTTTTCAAATTCATCATCACTTCGATTATTTACCATGACATACAGACTGTTGAAAGCCCATAACAGCCCTTGCGCAAAACCCATTTGTATAATTGAATCCGGAACTGCCTCACCTGTTTGAATCCTTAACTTTTTAATTTTAGGCATCAATGATTTAGAACCAATGGGGGGAATTTCCATGCGATATAAAGTGCCATATTGATCGGAAGTAATTAATCTACCTTTACTATCAAAAGTCATGGATACCCATGAGCCCATATCGTTTTCTGCCGGGCAAAAAAGATGTTCTGCTTTGAACCCAGGCTGCAGTTTTAGTTTATCTAATTTGGGATTCAGCGATTCGTCGTCTTGTGAACTCATACATGCTGAAGTGATTATGAGGACCCACAGCACATAATAGTATGGTTTAAAGGTATTCAGGTTCATATAGTTTAGGTAAAACGTACTCTCTTTAAAAAGAATAATTTGACTAATATAATGTTTGTCACATCTAATTGAAATAATTAGAGTAGTTAATTATCCTTTAATTCAACTCTTTAATAACTCTCCAGAATACCAGGAACGATTAAGATATGAGTTTACAACTAAGAAAGCTGGAATTAGAAGGATCAAATGTGCAACATGCCAAATTAGGAAGTAATTCAATATACTGACAAATAATGAAGTATCGAACTAGGCCACTAATCATTCAAGCATTTATATACCAAATAAACTTCGATTTAGTTGACCTTAATCCTTCTATATTCTTTGCCAAACCCAGAATTGAATGGATCGTAAGTTGAGACGAATTCTACCTTTGCGCCTTCTTGAGGCACATCCATATTTAAGGCCCAGTAAATACTATTTATGGCCAGGCGACGCATATTCTCATTTTTCCAATCATAGGGATGCCCAAGTGTAGTAAAAAAAACTTTTGAAGTATTACCACGATTGCCTGTATATGTCTTGGTCCATGCCACCGGGTTGGTCAATGGAAATTTGTCAAGATTTCCCTTCTTTTCGTGGCCTGACTTGAGCGACCGACCTTCTAAAATTGGTCTGCTATCTCCATAAAGCTTCCACTTTCCTCCATCAACATGATACAACCAGGAATATGCTTCGAATGGCATAACTCCGTTAAGGATTGGATGATCTTGATTTTCGATGATCGATACGGCTGTCAGTGGCTTTTTCCCATCGTCAAAATGCCCATGATGAGTGATCCATTGCTGGCCAAAGACTTTTGTAGGCCATTCATTATTCATATGTATCTTCGAAGAGTCATCTTTATATAAGAACGCATGAGTAGAAGTGCGAAATCCAATAATTGGTTTGCCAGATTCCACATAGTCTGTAATATATTTTAGTTCATGATCTGGCAATGCTCGAAATCTAGTAAACATCACCATTAAGTCAGCAGTTTCCAGAGCTTCAAGACCTTCAATATGATCTTGCCTATTGGGATCTGCAAAACCTAAAGAATCTACAGAATAACATATTGTAATTTTTGCCCCCAACTCCCTCCCTGCTATTTCAGCTAGCATCGGCATCGATTCTTCGGATCTGTATTCTTCATCACCAACAACAAAAACAATGTGTGCGGGAGCTGAATTGCGAGATTCTTCCTTATTCAGTTGATTACAACCAACAAAAACTATAAATACAAGAAGAATTTTCAAACCAATTTCCATATAACTTATCTTTTTCATGAATTACTCTTTTGCTAATGATTGCTGTGTATAATA
>JAUUZS010000341.1 GCA_030589835.1 Cyclobacteriaceae bacterium | reverse complement strand
GGAGAAACCGATGCCAGTAACTTCAATTTTGAAAGCCGGATTCGGAATAATTCTGACCTGGGAAGTATATGCCATGAAAGCAGAATTTCTATTATGTGTACCAATGGAAGATTTAATATTCCGCTTTGCGAACCAGGATGTGTGAGCAATATCAATGCCACTTTAAATGGCGTGTACCTATCCGGTAAACGTCAGGATTTGTCATTCCTGGGATGTGACATTACTCAATGGACTAATTTTAGAATGAAAATTGAAAACAGAAATTGTAAAATATTCATCAATGATCAGCAACGATTAAGCCACACTTTTAAAAACCATCCCGGTAAGATCGTCGGTATTAAATTCAAATTTAATGGAGTAGGAGAAGTTGATATGGTAAGATTGAGTGATCTTGACAATTCTATCGTATTTGAAGATTCCTTTAGCCAAAATCTATAACCCTTTCTTTCATCTCACAATAAGCCTTCCTTCATAATTAATTTCGCCAAAATGTCACCCAATTCACGGGATAAGGGTTTTTTTATGAAATGCGTACGGTTGCGTCCAGTTGCGAACGCAATTGAACAACCCCAAAAATGAAAAAGTGGTTTTGAGATGTTGTGGGGCTTTGGCATAACAATTGGATTATTAGATCTCACAATTTGGATTGATTTTATAATTATTATAAAGGCTATTGGAATTGTGCTTTGTCTCACGATTTTGATGCGTGGTTATAAATGAATGAAGGCTTCTGATGCGAATCCAGTAAATGCAATGAAAAGGAATATAGTAAAGGCATTGACAAGAAATTCAATCAGAAAAGCTTAAGTGTGAATAGTCACAATGTGAGCTTATTGAGTATATCTAGCAGTGGTGTGATTCATCCATTTGATGTCAACGTTAAATTGATGTCTACTTAGAGTTTGGCTATTCGCCTAAAAGGCAATACGCATAATAAATTAATTAGGTAGAAAGCCGGTCATAGAAAGCCGGCTTTCATTTTTTCTGCCCCCGGCCTATTCCTAATTCCTGGTGTATGATAAAAGTCTATCGGGTTCTATTCTGAATTTAATGAAAGATAGTAAGTTGTGTCAGAAGTTAGAATTCAGAAGACTGGAGACCGGAGAAAAAAAGGCGAAAACAAAATGCAGGAATAAGAAACATTAACTGATTTTGGAATTCTCTTCTTCTCTGCCTCGCCGGCAGGCTGGCGACTTCTGACTTCCAGCACTTGGACTAAAATTTTTCATTAAAATATCAGTAGAACTGTCTATTGTTAATCGGTTGATAAGTTTTCCATATGGCAGTAGATAAAAATATCAATATTATTCGAGCCTTTCTCAATGGATTTCATTCTAATAAACCAGTCTCTGGGATCTTGGTGTGCATAGCTCGATCTGCCTGTGGTCCAAAAAATGCAATACCCAAAAAGACAGATGCATGAAATCCAATGCAAATGAATAAGCAATTTATCCGGACTTAAAAAGGTGCAGACCCAACTTTTTAGAAACTTACTCAATATCCATAACCTCATAAGAGGGCGTTCTACCAGGGTAAATTCATTTTCTACAGGCATGATTTTAGGTGGATAAGACGTGTTATATATAATAGTAAGTATTAAGGGTTGAGTTAATAAGTGGTAAATTGTAATTACCGGGATAGTTGTAAGTTCAACACATATACTTCGTAATAGCATTATTGTATGATGAAAATGAATAGCTAGCGACTTATGATTCAACTAATAAGTGGGACAATTATATATAAAACAAGTTAAAATATGTGTTAGAATACTGATTATTTTGTAATTTGAAATCAAATGTAAAATTAGATAATCATGGAGAAAATAATTTTTGAATCAAGATTTGCCAAGGTATTCTATGATTTAAGCAAAAAGCTATATTCAATACAATATTTGCCTGAAACAGAAAATATGTACAATCAGGAATGGAAAGATTTGATGTATAGCTTTAAGGAACTTTGGAACAACTACGAAACCCACTATATGATTAGTGATGACCGATTGAGAAAGTTTGGTTACGACCCGGAAATACAGGATTGGACTTTAAAATTGGTGATTCCCGAATGGAACAATCTCGGTTTGAAAAAATATGTTCAAATACTTCCACAAGATTTAATTTCCAGCCTTTCATCAGAGCAAATTGATGAAATGGGAAATACGAGATTTTCACCTTTTTTTGAAAATGCTTTTGTTCAAACATATGATGAAGCAATAGCATGGCTGGGTATTTAGCCAAAAAATATGGCAGGTTCCATATTTCTGGAGGATAGCCATCTGCGTGTTCCTGAAGCTCAACTACCTGAATTTTTTAATCGTAGTCAGGGCAAACAAAATCTGGATTTGGAAAATAAACATCAAAATATTCCTGGAACGGAACCACCGTCGACTTTTAATGTTGCGCCATTGGTGGCAGAAGACAAGGGGCTGGAAATATATGTGACCATATGGGCTATTTCTTCAGGCAAAGCAAATCTTTCCAGTAAGGATGTAGTCCTCACTTTATTGAAAAAATTGTCACTTACCTCCTTTTCAGATATTTGATCCTTCTTTGCTTGTTCACTCAGGAATCGCTGGGCCCCTTCGGAAAGTGTAGAACCGGGGAGTACAGCGTTAACGGTTACCTCCGTGCCCCTGGTCAGCTGGGCCAATCCACGGGAAATACTTAACATCGCTGCTTTGGTTGTGCTATAAGCGATGAGGTCTTCCGGCACCAGCATGGCACATTCACTGGATATAAATACAATTCTACCCCAGTTATTTTGTATCATCTTTGGCATAAAAGCCCTTGACAACCTAACTGCGCTCATCACATTGACCTCAATCATTTCCATCCAATCAGCATCAGTAGTTTCTTTAAAAGATTGTGACTTAAAAATACCGACATTGTTAATGAGTATGTCTACTGATTTTATCTTATCAATAAGCGCCATAACGGATGACTTATCCATAAAGTCTGCTACAAAACCAGACACCTTAGAATCAGGCATGTCAGCTCTCAGCATTTCCAGGGAATGATCTATTCGCTCTTTTGCCCTTCCGTTAATTATTACTTCAGCCCCTTCTTTCAACAATAATTTAGCGATGGCATAGCCGATTCCTGAAGTAGAGCCCGTAACCAATACTTTTTTGTCCTTTAGTTGATAATCCATTTTTTTTTGTGCCTGTTTATATGCTCGGTGTCTGATTCAGAAAGTTTGCTATCAAGGCTTGCACAGCTCGAAAAATGTGAGTTTACATTTAGTAAATGACCATTTTGAGAGCAAGCATAACGCAGATAGCGGACTTTATGGACAGACATTATTTGGCAATTCCATATGAGCTAAACAATACCCATATCATTAAAACCAATATTACAAGAATAATAGTAAGTGCAATATCCATAATCGGTTTTTTAGTATTCCGGTTCCCGCCCTTTTGAAAAGTCACCAAACGAAGGCTTTCCGGTGATTGTGGTTTGCCAAGGTAGCTCACTACCACAAGGACGGCACTACAAAACAAAAAGAGATATAAGGCAAAGTGCAAGAAATTAATATCAAGAATAAATCTTAAAAAGGTGTTGGCCTCTACCTGAATTACACCCTCTTTCTCCAAATATTCAGAGGCAAGGCGAAATATTCCTATACCGAATCCTGTCCATAATGATACAATCGCGCCCTTTGCATTGATCCTCTTGTTGTATAATCCAAGCAAAAATACAGCAGCTATTGGGGGAGAGATATATGCTTGTATGCTTTGTAAGTAATGGAAAATGCCTCCTCCCATAAGCGCATTCATAAATGGGATCCAGGCCAAACTAATAAGTACCAATACGACCGTGGACAACTGGCCTACCAAAACCAGTTCTTTTTCAGAAGAATTGGGCCTGTATTGTTTATAAAAATCAATGGTAAATAGTGTGGATGATGAGTTGAATGCTGAAGAAAGAGAGCTCATCAAAGCGGCCAGCAAACCAGCGATCGCCAAACCTTTTAATCCAGATGGCAAAAATCCGGTGATCATGGCAGGCAAAGCCTGATCGGGATTATCCAATGAAAATTGAAGCTGTCCGTCTTGAAGAAGAGCATAGGCGATAACCCCGGGAATAAAGAAGATAAATACCGGTAACAATTTAAGAAATCCCGCGAATAGCGTTCCTTTTCTTGCATTGGAAATGTCCTTCGCCGAAAGTGTTCGTTGCACAATGAATTGGTCTGTGCACCAATACCAGACTCCCAAAATTGGCGCACCAAACAACATGCCTGTCCAGGGATAATTGGTATCGCTGGCAGGCCTCCATAAATTGAAGAATTTTTCCACGGGTGGGTTGCCGTCAATTTGTGCGGCTGTGGCAAGTGTATCTACCATGCCTTCCCAACCCCCTAGTTGACTGAGCCCAAAATAAGTGACAGCCGTAGTGCCACCTAAAAGAATAAAGGCCTGGATCATGTCCGTATAAATCACCGCCTTAAGACCGCCAAGTATGGTGTAGAGGCCGGTGGCCAGCACAGTTATTATGGCACCCGTCCAGAAAGGAACACCCATTGTTTCAAATACCAGTGCCCCTGCAAATATGATTAGTGAAATTTTGGTTAATACATAAAGCAAAATGGAAACCAGGGAGAGATAGTTCCTGCAACTTTTTGAATAACGAAGTTCTAAAAATTCCGGCATCGTGTACACACCAGTTCTCAAATAAAAGGGTACAAATACCCATCCCATGATGATAAGTATAAGTGATGCCAAAATCTCAAAATTGGCCTGCGGCATATCAGCCCTGGCTCCTGCACCAGAAACACCAAGTATTATTTCGGATCCAATGTTAGATGAAAACAAAGAAGCCCCTATAACAAACCAGCCCTGGTTTTTCCCTCCCAGAAAATAGTCAACAGATGCCAGATTCCCGGATCCTTGTCTTTTTTTTGAGGACCACCAGGCAATCCAGAGTATAACTCCAAAATACAAGCCAATGATGGCCAAATCCAGGATGCTTAGGTTATTAAACAAGTGACTTCATTTTAATAGTTTATAAATTGATTTTGCTGTTTACCATTTCTTCAATCCTAATAATTTTTCTCCTAATTTACTCAATTTTGCTACACCATATTTGAGTTGTTCACGCTGCTTCGGATCTCCTGGAAAAGCATATCCTTCCGGTGCTATGCGATTTTTCCATGAGTTGATTCTCCAGTTGACTAATTCCGGATTATCCTCCTCGGCAGGCATCATGGAAACATACTGTGCTACGCGTACTTTATCTTCGGAACGGTTTGGGCGAATGCCGTGCGGCTCCAGGCTATTAAAGATCAGGAGATCCCCAGCGTCCATTTTAACCTTTACGATTTTGTCTTCCAGACCGCTAATATC
>JAUUZS010000547.1 GCA_030589835.1 Cyclobacteriaceae bacterium | reverse complement strand
TACTGAACCTGCATGGGAATTTTACGATCTTCAAAATGATCCTAAGGCAAACCTTAATGCATACCAAGATGCAATGTATGCTGATGTGATGGCCTAAATGAAGCCGGTTCAACTTGTTATTCCCCGGTTAGGGTGCTAAGAATTCAGTTTCCTATTCTGAATAAAACCTGAGCTTATGTGCACTGGCAAATTGCATCATTTTTTCGGCCACCTCAGGATATTCCTCTATAACATTTGTGCTTTCCATCGGATCATTTTCCATATCGAACAGGGAAAGGGCCATTTGTTTTTGTTCGTATTTGCCAGGCTGTCCATCATTGCCGGGAAAAATAAGCGAGCGGTAGTTGTGTGGCAGGTGTAATTTCCATTTTCCATCGCCACTCATGAGGCCTTCAAAATTTTTACTTGTAGAAAGGGCATAGTACTCATGCGAATTTTTCACTCCGTCTGTTCCGGAAATAAGATCCCAAACATTATGACCATCTATTTCATTGGCTGGCATAGTCACCCCGGAAAGATGTGCAAGAGTTGGCAAAAGATCGATGGAGAAAAATGCTTCATCAGAAGATGAATTTGGCGTCAGCTCATTCGGATATTTAATAATACAAGCAGAGCGGTTCCCTCCTTCAAAAGATGTGGCTTTTGCCTCTCTGAAGGGAGTGGTACCAGCATGGTTTCCATAGGCGATCCATGGGCCATTATCAGAAGAGAAAATCACAATAGTATTATCGTCAATTCCATTCTCCTTCAGTGCTTTGGTAATTTCACCAACTGACCAATCCAATTCCAGAATCACATCACCATAAAGACCCGATCCTGATTTGCCTTCGAATTCATCACTGCAGAAGATCGGGACATGCGGCATGGAATGTGGCACATACACCAGGAATGGCTCATCCTTATGCCGGTTAATGAAATCGACAGCATGTTCGGTGCTCCATTTCGTAAGCATTTTCTGCTCGGGAATTCCTACATCTTCAATCGTTACTTTGCCATTCTCCCAGTACTTGATTGGGAATTTTCCCCAGTATTCAGGGTTTTCGGGATGGTGTTTCCACATGTCATTGGAATACATCAAGCCACAAGATTCATCATACCCTCGTGCATGAGGTCGTGTCTCCGGTTGGTCACCGCAATGCCATTTTCCAAACAAAGCGGTCTTATAGCCTGCCGACTTAAAAATTTCACCCATAGTAGGAAAGGTAGTTTCCAGGCCACGTGCATTCGGGCCATGGGCGCCAAAAACTTTGGTTCTGCCGGGGTAGCAACCGGAAATCAGGGCTGATCGCGATGCGGAACAAATGGCCTGAGGAACGTGAAAGTTTGTAAATGACCTTCCCTCTTCGGCGAGTGTTTGCACATGGGGTGTTTGAAGGCCTTCCTTGGAAAAAGGCTGAAAATCACCGTATCCGGAATCGTCAAGAAAGATAATGACCACGTTGGGCTTTCGGTTTTCTTTTTGGGTCGGGGTGCAGGCGCCAATAAGAAGAATGGTCAGGGCCAATAAAAGCTTTGGGAGTAAAGTATTTTGCATCATGACATAAATTTTTTTACGATGATACGAATTTAAAAATGATGACGAAATAAATGGTGTAAAAAACCTTATCTCAGTATTTTTAGAATAATCGCCAATAAAATTTTAATCCTGCCATTTAAAATGAAAAGTCTCATCCATATGGTGGAATTTAACTGATTGTATAGCCGTTTTAATCTCTGGCTTTCCCGACGACCCGATTCACATGAAAATAGGTGCCCACAAGTTCACTTTGCCAATGGTCGTTGGGGTTGGTACGTGAATATACCACAAGAAGCACGTTTGGGGCCACCTCGGACATGGAAATATAGTTTCCGCAATCGGGAGGGTACAGATCGTTGTAAAAAGGGATAACCGGTCCCCAGCTCTCATTTTCATTGTCATTGAACATCAACCAGTTTCCGGGGCGGCCATAACTCACAGCGATTATTCCATTATCTAACTGTATCGCATCCGGCCATACACCGTGGGCAGTGATAGGATCGGCGTTACTCCAATTCTTTCCTTCATCGGAAGAGATACTCATGTACACCGGAGTCTGTAAGCCAAAGCTAAAAGGCATTTTCGTATTCCAGTCATTGTTATTGAAACTGCCAAGAGCAGCCTGGTAGCTGGCCCCCGACCTCATGAAGCTAAGGATTTTTCCATCCTCAAGTACCAGCAAGGATGCTTCATCAAACCCTTCACCACGGACATCTTCTTTTAAATCAAAGGCTATGGTCGACAGGTAGTGCCAGTGCTTTCCCCTATCTTCGGAACGCAATGCCAAAACACGAAATTGACGATCAATCTGACTTCCTTTAGCATTTCTGGAATACATGCTCATCATCAGGCTGCCATCTTTAAGCCGGACAATTTTACGGCACAAAACGCTTGCCCAATCGCTCAATTCTTCAGGAAGAACTATTTTAGCCTTTTCATTTTTTCTTGTCAGGCCGTTGTCTGACGATCTATAAAAGTCAGCTTCAAAAACTCCTTTCTTGTCTGTTTTTTGTAATGAAACCTCCGGCCTTCCCGCATTCGAAGATCCTCCTGCTGCATTGGCTGACCGGAACATAATCACCTCACCATCGGACCCAGGATATTGATATGTTGAATTTTCCAGAATATGATTTTTCTTTTGCCAGGTAAGGCCACCGTCCCTGGAACGCCGATCATACACATGGATATCACCGTTATTGTAGGTAAATACACTACCTGCAGGACAGAAACTTTTATGCTCAGGCACAATCAATTGTGTTGCCCCACGAATCACTTTAATGCCCGGGACATAACTTACCCTGGATTTGGCAAGTTCATGTTCAGGATCCAATTCTGTTGGTGGTTTATCTGTTACAACATCAATACTTGATTTTGGAGCCTGCGCAAAGCTGGCGAAAAGATTATTGAATG
>JAUUZS010000411.1 GCA_030589835.1 Cyclobacteriaceae bacterium | reverse complement strand
CTGTCAAATGCAGATTTTTCCAAGCCTTCTCTATGATCAGGATGTGCTACTGAAATAATTTTTCTTGATCTTTCCTGAAGTGTCTTTCCATATAAGTTTACTTTGCCATACTCAGTAATAAACCAGTGCATATTTGATCTTGTAGTTACTACTCCCGCTCCTTCCATCAATGTAGCGGATATTTTCGAAATCCCTTTACTGGTAACTGATGGCATGGCTATGATCGGCTTTCCTCCTTCGGAATGGCCTGCTCCCCTAATGAAATCTATCTGACCACCAACACCTGAATAAAATGTTGTTCCAATAGAATCCGCACAAACCTGACCGGTAAGGTCAATAGAAAGCGCTGAATTAATTGCCGTTACTTTTTTATTCTTTCTTATTACATGAATTCCATTCGTATGTGCAACATCCATCATTGCAACCATTGGATTGTCATCAATAAAATCATAAAGTTCCTGGGATCCCATCAAGAAGGAAGCTACGATTTTACCTTTATCAATTTGTTTTTCTTTACAATTAACTACACCGCTTTCTACTAATGGCAACAGTCCATCTGAAAACATTTCAGTATGCACTCCAAGGTTTTTATGATTTCCCAACTCCGCCAGAACTGCATTAGGTATTCCTCCTATTCCCATTTGCAAACAAGCACCATCTTCTATAAGACTCGCTACGTTTTTACCGATTGCTTTCTCGATATCTGATAATGGTGCATTTTCATGAACTACCAAAGGAGCATCGTACTCAACGAAATAATCTATCTCCCGAACACGGATCATTGCATCTCCCCATGCCCTTGGTACAAATTTATTTACCTGTGCGATTACAATATCAGCTTCCTGAATGGCTGCTAAAGAAGCATCTACCGACGTGCCAAGTGATACAAATCCATGCTTGTCGGGAGGTGAAACCATTACCATAGCCACATTTACATTCAAATACCCTTGGCGAATGAGTTTTTGCGTTTCACTAAGAAATACTGGAATATAATCTGCGTATCCTGCCTGGGTTTGCTTTCGTACATTTGCACCGACAAAAAAGGATTCTAATTGAAAAATCCCCTCAAAATCCTTGTCAGCATAAGGCGCGTTCCCTTCTGTGTGAATATGTTGAATTCTAACGTTCTTGAATTCATGATTTTTCCCACGTTTCACCATGGCTTCAATCAAATGATGGGGAGTAACAGCCACACTACTTAAATGGACTCTATCGTTGGTTTTGATGACTTTAACTGCCTCGTCGGCACTTGAAAATTTTATCATTTCAGAACAGATATTTATAATTGGTGTATTTCAGAGAATTATTCCACAAAGATAAAATAAGAACCATTTTTATTATATGAGAATTATCATGTTCTAAGAAATATTGAACAATAAGGTCAAATTCATTCAACAATAATCCATTTCCTTAAAACTATTCTGATAAATTAGCGCAACTTTTCAAAACTCAAAAAAAGCTATAATGCAAGATGTAATTGTAATTGGCGGTGGAATCGTAGGACTGGCAACCGCATTAAAAATCACAAAAAAGAAACCTGGTATTAAACTACTCCTATTGGAAAAAGAGGAAGAATTGAGTGCACATCAAACAGGGAATAATAGCGGGGTTATCCATTCGGGAATTTACTATAAACCAGGAAGTTTGAAAGCGTTAAACTGCAGAAATGGTTATCGGCAGTTGCTGGATTTTTGTGACGAGGAACATATTAAGTATGATCTATGTGGAAAAGTAATTGTAGCCACAGAAGAAAATCAGCTCGATGCGCTTAATACACTTATTGAAAGAGGTAATCAAAATGGTCTTGTCGGCATAAAAAAGATTTCCAAAGAAGAGCTTAATGAAATTGAACCTCATGTGCTTGGCATTGGTGGAATTAAAGTACCAGAAACTGGAATCATTGATTATAAAGAAGTGTCTCTGAAATATGCTGATAAAATTCGCAAATCAGGAGGGCTTATCCAGACTTCAGAAAAAGTCATAAAAATCACTCCACAAAAAAATTCTGTGATTGTAGAAACATTAAAAGGATCTTATGAAAGTAAACTAATCGTAAATTGCGCAGGTCTTTACTCCGATAAAGTAGCCAAAATGACCGGTCAGAAAATAGATGTCAAAATCATTCCGTTTAGAGGCGAGTATTTTAAACTTAAAAAAGAAAAACACCATTTAGTTAATAACCTTATTTATCCTGTCCCTGATCCAGCTTTTCCATTTTTAGGCGTACACTTCACAAGGATGATTGAAGGCGGTGTAGAGGCTGGCCCAAATGCGGTATTGGCCTTTGCTCGTGAAGGATATAAAAAACTACAAATCAGCTTACCGGAATTAACTGAAACGCTGATGTGGCCTGGTTTTCAGAAAGTGGCTGCCAAATATTGGGCTACCGGATTTGGTGAAATGTACAGATCTTTTTCAAAAGCCGCATTTACAAAAGCGCTTCAAAAATTGATCCCTGAAATTCAAAAAGGTGATTTGGAAAGTGGAGGCGCTGGGGTCAGAGCACAGGCTTGTGATCGAAGCGGAGGATTGATTGATGATTTCCTTATTTATGAAAATGAGTACGCTGTGAATGTATGTAATGCTCCATCACCTGCCGCGACTTCTTCTTTGGCAATAGGCGACACAGTATCCGATTTAATTTTGAAAAGATTTTAGTTGGAAATAACCATTTCATGAAGTTTGAGTTTATACAAATAGAAAATATTAAGAGACACCATGGCCGATCCATCTTTTTCTAATGAAGAGTTAGAAAGGTATAGCAGACACCTTATACTACCTGAATTCAATATTGAGGGTCAGCGAAAACTCAAGAAAGCGAAAGTTCTAATTGTCGGAGCCGGAGGATTGGGGTGCCCTATGTTGATGTACCTTACCGCAGCAGGAGTAGGCACCATCGGAATTGTAGATTTTGATGTCGTCGATAAGTCAAACCTTCAACGCCAGGTTCTTTATACTGTTGATGATATTGGAAAACCCAAAGCATCAACTGCTGCAAACAGACTATCGAAATTAAATCCTGAAATAGAATTTAAAATACATCATTCAAAATTGACTTCTGAAAATGCACTTGAAATCATTAAAGAATATGACTTAGTCGCTGATGGAACTGATAATTTCCCAACAAGGTACCTTGTAAATGATGCATGCGTCATATTGAAAAAGCCAAATGTCTATGGGTCTATTTATAGATTTGAAGGGCAAGTATCCGTCTTTAACCATCAATATGAGGATGGAACAAGCGGGCCTCAATATCGGGATATTTTTCCGTCGCCACCACACCCTGGATTGGTGCCAAGTTGTGCAGAAGGTGGAGTTTTGGGTGTACTTCCCGGCATCATCGGAAGTTTCCAGGCGAGTGAAATCATTAAAGTGTTGTCGGGAATTGGAGATCCCCTGGCAGGAAGGTTCTTTATTTTAGACGCATTGACATTTGAAACACGCACATTGAATATCAAGAAAAATCCAAATTTATCGCCTATTACAAAACTAATTGACTACGATGATTTCTGTGGGATGCCTGTTTCAAATACTAAAGGGAATGCTGATATTTCAGTGCAGGAATTAAAGAAAATGATTGATGAAGATGGAGATTTTCAAATCATCGACGTAAGAGAGCCCTATGAATATACGATCGGAAATATAGGAGGGCTTTTTATTCCTTTGGGTGACATTGAAAATCAAATAAATAAAATATCATCTTCTGGTAAAGTAGTATTCATTTGCCGAAGCGGGATTCGAAGCCAAAAAGCTATTGAAAAGCTACAAACATTTGGATTTAAAAACCTGTATAATCTTAAAGGGGGATTGCTTGATTGGGCCAATGAAATTGATCCTGCATTCCCTAAATATTAAGATGAACTAATTCTGTTGCTGCGGATCCTTTTTTACTTCAGAATATTTCACACCCCCATCAACAAAATACATTTCTACTTCACCTTTGTTTTTGGCAGGAATTCTTCCCCTGTGTGTGAAAAAGAACTTATCTTTAACATGATTATAGGTCTCACCAGAAATATTTACACGTCCGACTTCACCGCTAGATTCCATACGACTTGCCAGATTTACAGCGTCTCCCCAAATATCATAGGCAAATTTCTTCTTACCAACTACTCCGGCTACGACAGGGCCGGTATTTATTCCTATTCTAATTTCAAAAAATGGTTCGTTTTTAGCAGATTTTATAGCTTTCCTTTTCTCCATATAACTATTCAAGGCCAATGCGACGCGAACAACATCTACTGGATTTGAATCATTTTCTATTGGGACTCCTCCAGCACACATATATCCATCTCCAATGGTTTTAATCTTTTCAATACAATTCCTGCCAACTGACTCTTCGTATTTTTCAATAATTTGATCAAATGCAACAAAACACGCATCCAATTCCCTTACAATCTCGCCAGGACTCATTTGAGCTGCAATAGTGGTGAAGCCTTTAAAATCAGTGAACATAATGGTCACTTTCTTGTAATACCTTGGCACAACTTTTTTGTTTGCCTTGAGTTCATTGGCAACGGGGGCAGGCAATATATTTAATAACAACGAGTCAGTTCGTGCCTTTTCGTCTTTAAGTTCATG
>JAUUZS010000024.1 GCA_030589835.1 Cyclobacteriaceae bacterium | reverse complement strand
CAAAGAGTGTATTATTCGTTCACCAAAAGAAAAACTGGTGGTGGTTCAGGGATTGGAAGGCTATCTGGTTGCCGATTGCGAAGATGTGTTGATGATTTGTAAAAAAGATGACGAGAAAAGAATTAGGAGCATTGTCAATGATGTGAAAACCGAAAAAGGAGAGCAGTATATCTAATAGGATTTTGTAATAGGAATGTTTGATATTGTTTGCCAGCCAGGCTAGCAGCTATAGTTTTGGTTCGTGTGTTGGCCTGCGGGACTATTGCTGCTAGCCATTATTGTAGAGCGTTATTTTAAATCAATTTGAATAATTGTTCGATTATAAGCATTGAAATAACTGTAATCCCAAATGCAACTATTATGGTAATTAAACTTTGTTTATCAATTTCGGAGAATTGGAATGTTTTGATTCGATTTAATGCACTTCTTTTTTCGATTGATTTCAACTTTGTCCCTGCTATATAATCCCCGATTCTACGTTTTGGGGAAATAAATCCGATGATCAATTCCAATGGGAAAAGGAGTAATAAAGTTGAATTTCGAAATACAGTTTGTAGTTTACTTGCAGATCCTTCCGTTTTAAAATCTACAACTTGAATTCCATGGCTTATTTTTGAAAGACTGTTCCCTTTGAAAATATCTTTGGATATGAATAGGATAATTGTCAAAAAATAGAGCCAATTGATTATCGTCGTGAATATTTCGTTCGTTGAAATTATTGACATTAGTCCAAGTGGAGCAACTAATCCAAATTGCATGATTACAATGTCGAGAAGTCCCGCTCGTCGTCTATCAAATGTATCTAAGTTCATTTGCTCTTAATGCTCTACAACTGAAAAATATCAAACATTCTGAAACCTACATCCGCTGTCTTAATGCTTCGTAGAGAATAATCCCGGCAGAAACTGACACATTAAGAGATTCTATTTTCCCGGCCATGGGTATTTTTACCAGGTTGTCGCACAGCTTTAAGTATTCCGAAGAAATCCCATCTTCTTCAGAACCCAGGATTATGGCTATCGGGCCTTTTAAATCAGCTTCATAAATAAGCTGCTCCGTTTTTTCTGTGCACGCCACAATACGAATTCCAGTTTCCTTGAGCGTATTGATGCAATCCTTCAAATTTTCTTCTCTACAAACCGGTAAAATATTCAAGGCGCCGGCAGAGGTTTTCATGGCGTCACCTCCTATCATCGCATTGCCACGGCTTTGGATAACTAAGGCATCAGCTCCGGCACATTCCAGGGTTCTGACTACGGCACCAAAATTCCTCACATCTGTAATACGGTCAAGGATCACCAAAAAGGGGTCTTTCCCTTTGGCATAGGCAGATTCTATGATGTTGTCGAGCGAGTGAAATGATATGGGAGAAAGGTAACAAATTGCACCCTGATGATTTTTCCTGGTAAGCCTGTTTAGCTTTTCTACAGGAACCAGGGAATACGGAATTTTCAGGCTTTTCATTTTGGAGATCAAGCCTTTGATGAGTTCATTTTGCAGCCCTGTCTGAATGAGCACTTTCTCAATATCCTGCCCGGCATCAATGGCTTCGATTACTGCCCTGGTACCAAAAATAAAATTTTTTGCTTGTTGCTCCATATTAATATTCTGCATCGCTTATTTTTTTCCTTTTCTCCATAATTCTACAGATTTAAACCAGTTTTTGTCGTAATTCTTTTTCCTCAGAAGTGTATAATGATGATCAGTAAATACATTTTTTACCTTATAAAATGAGAATCGTACTACGGGCATGGTCAAATCACGGTTATATACCCAATCAATAATTTCCTCCGATTTATACACATCATTTGGTGGCCCATAAATGATATAAATCAAACCCATGTCACTTTTCCAACCCTCTTCAAAGTTCGTGAAAAGATAGTTTGCAGCCTCCACCCTTTCATAATACTTGTGTACGGTAGAGGTGGCCAGAGAAGGGATTTTTGTCAATTTAATCCAATAATTATCGAATGCCTCTTTAGGATTATCGGCATTTCTTATGGCGTCTGTCTCTGATCTGGTGGAGATATAAATCAACGGTTCTATCACTTTGTCAAAAGTTTTTACCAATGGGAAATACGGATCCTGCACCCTTATCCCAATTCCCTTTGCTGAGCTGCTGTCTTTTTGAAAAAAATATAAGCCTTCACGTTTTAGCATAAAAGGTTCATTTGTTTGAACGCTAAAAACGGAATCAATTTTAAGCTCTTTCGAGGCCCGCTGGTCTTTAATAATCATCGGAGGCACACCTTCATCAAAATATTGAGCATAGTAAAAAACATAAACAGGCCCTTCGAATTTATTAATACTTTTCAATTGAACTATTTGATCTTTATTTATAAAACTATTCAGATATGGTGTAGTGCCATCATCATTATAAAAGACAAGGCCATCCGTTGAAAAATTATACTCCTCAATAAAAGGAATATCATAAACATAATCTATTCCTGTTTTTTTGTTGATTACCTTAATAATCGTAATATCTGTTTTGTCAGTATGTGGCAATTTGAAATAGACGAAAATTTTATTTGCCTTGATGGCTATGATGTATTCTTTAATATTCAGCGTATCAGAACTTACGATATCCAGCGTGTGATAGCTTTCATGAAGCTCATAGATGAAATCATAATCATCAAATAATTTATTGTTTTCAAAGGTGATTTCCAGGTATAAATGCGCTGAATCCCCTTCAAAAAAGACATTGTGATGTAGGTGTACCTCGTTGCTTACGTTATACCAATAGCTGATATTTTCATCAATATAAATCTTTTGTGCATATACTTTTCCAAAAAAGGATAACACCGTAAAAAAGATAAGGAAGAGTGCCTGTTTATAAATTTTCATATGATTTGAATGGTATATTAAATTCTACCCTCCTTTTTCACCGACAATTAAATTAATTTATTTTACTTTACAATCTTTTAACCTGCATAATGCAGGGATTAATTAAGGATACTTATAATGAGTTCGTATTTACGCGATATGTGTATGAACCATAAAGGATAAAGTAGGGAATAAATGTCAGTATATACAACAGAAATAGCTTCAGATGTCATTACATCAGATAATCCAATTCATCAACGATTGCGAAAGGCCTATTATTTGAGCCTGGAGTATATTTCTGGTAATGTGCTGGAAATTGGATGTGGCGAAGGAAGAGGGGTGGAATTGATCGCTCCAAAGGCAGAAAGCTTTACCGGAGTGGATAAGATTGCCCAGGTTATCGAAAACCTGAAAGCGACCCATCCTGAAGGAGATTTCAGACAAATGGTCATTCCTCCTTTTGCCGGATTAAAAGATGATACCTATGATGTAGTCCTTAGTTTCCAGGTGATTGAACATATCAAAAAGGATTTTGAATATCTTAAAGAGATTCATCGGGTGCTGAAGCCCGGAGGCTTAGCGCTGATCACTACCCCTAATATAAAAATGTCGCTTTCGCGGAATCCCTGGCATATCCGTGAATATACTGCGGATGAGCTGACAAAACTGGCGCAAAAAGTATTTCCGAAAGTAGAGATGCTGGGAATTACGGGCAATGAAAAAGTATTGGCCTATCATGAAGAAAACAGGCAATCAGTAAATAAAATGATGAAATGGGATGTGCTCAATCTTCAATATCGCTTACCTGCTTTTATTCTAAAATTTCCATATGAAATTTTGAATCGGATGAACCGGAATAAGCTAAAGGCAGGCAACGATGGACTGGTAAGTGAAATACACCATTCAGATTATGTGCTTTCTCAAGATCCGAACACTAGCCTGGATTTATTTTGCGTGATGGAGAAGTGAATTGAAATGAATTGCGCCCGACCTTGCCAGAGAATCTAGATTTTCATCCCCAACATCGCTTTGCCTGCTATTTTTAAGGTGCCAAGCACGCCAAAGCGCTCGATCATGATTTTTTTATACAATTCCTTATCATTATCCGGAGGAGCGGTTTCTGCATCTTTTTTAATCAATTTCACCGCTTTGGGTTTGCATGTAGGGATACAGAGTCCACAGCCAATGCACCGATCCAGGTTAATTGCGGCATAGCTGGTATCGCCATCGGTGGCATTTTTTTTGTCAATGGCATCCATCTGGCATCTGTCGATGCAAGTCCAACATCCATCACATGTAGCTTCATTGATTGCAGCGTAGAAATTTGAATGAAGAAATTCTGCGGGTTTGTCATAATGTTTGGCGGCAGTGAGCACACCACAACAGCAACCGCAGCAGCAGCATATAAAATTAGGATGCTGTGTGTTTTCCGGTTCCAGCACCAAGCCTGCTTTTTTGGCCTGGGTGAGGATTTTTAATACCTCTTTCTTAGTGATGATTCTGCCTGCATCCAGGTTGGTAGCAAACTCAACCGAACGTTCAAGCAAGATACATGTTTCCCTGAGGTCGGTTTGCTTGCATGAGTGGCCCTGCACATCCCTGGCCTGCCGGCACACACAATTCATCACTGCAAAAGGCCCGGGGGAATTTTCGACGATCTTTGTAATGTCATCATAGTTGCTCACTTTATATTCCGGTTCAATTTTCACATTGACGGGAATGGTGCGCATTTGGTTGGTTTCGGTGCCGAGTACCGCATCGGTATAGGCCTCTTTTTCATAGGCAAAAAAATCATCTGCATATTCTTTGGTGATTTGGTCTACCTGGGCTTCAAACATGCCAATGGCCAGGGGCAATTTCCCGTATTTCTTTATACCTTCCCTGTTCGTTCTCCTTCGTATAGCTCCTTTTCTGACTAAACCATCAAGCATCGCTTCAATCTCATCAATCGATAAGGCACTTTTTTTTACTCTTTTATAAATTTTCTCCACAGGCTCAGCAAGGGCACTCAGGCAAAGTGCTATCTCTGCCTCTTCTGGAGTAAAAAGATGCTTCAATAACTTCAACTCTACACCAGATTTAGTTTCCGGATATGGAATGGGCATTTTATCAATATGCCGTTGCAGCTTTCTGTAAATATCCTGATTCATAAAAAATAGTCCATTAGGTCATTTTAAAATTAACGGGAAGCAAAATAAGAATTACAAGGAGTAATATTCCTGATATATATCATGACTTGGGTAATTTAGGTTGCATCATGTAGTTTCCCCTTATTAAATAGATAGTGGCAGTAGGCAGTGGCAGTAAGAGGCAGGCACTTTCCTTGAACATCCAGTTTAGGTATATGCTTTATTCTATTTATTCTTAGCTTTAAGTTTAAATAACTGTGCTAACACTTCCTGAAATGTAAAACAGATTTTCCTTGAGCAAAATAAATGATATCAACTAAAACAATGAACATACCGAGAATAGCATCTATCGATATCCTAAGAGCACTGACAATGGTTTTAATGATATGGGTAAATGACTTCTGGACCTTAACAGGAATCCCCAAATGGTTAACACATGCCACTGCATCAGAAGATTATTTAGGATTTTCAGATATTATTTTTCCGTTGTTTCTTTTTATCATGGGATTGAGTATTCCCTTCGCCATTCAGCAAAGAAGGGATTCAGGCTCAAGTACATTTTCTATTGCAAAACATATTATCACAAGAACTATTGCATTATTAATTATTGGGGTGTTTATGGTGAATTATGAAACAGCTCACCATGAAAGTATAGTAATTGGTAAGAACTTCTGGGTACTATTAATGGCCTTGGGTGTAGCCCTCATTTGGATGGATTGGAGTAAAAGTCCAATCCCAAAAAAATGGCATATTATAATTCGACTTACAGGATTTCTTTTGCTCCTATTTTTGGCCATCATTTATAAAGGCGGAACTGACGGAGAGGTATGGATGACCACTCAATGGTGGGGAATCCTGGGACTTATTGGCTGGTCGTATGGTGTCAATGGGTTGATATATCTTTTTGCAAGAGGAAATGCTTGGGTTATGGTTGCTGCTTTTTTGCTTTTTAATGTACTGACTGTATTAAATCATGCTGGGTTATTACCCGGTTTAGAAGGGGGGTTAACTTATTTTTCAACCATTTATAAAGGTACCATCCCGGCCTTTACATCCGCAGGTATTGTTGCGTCATTATTGTTCATAAAACTATCCAAAGAACATTACAAAAAGATGGTTGTAGCAATGGTATTAATGGGGATAATTAATATTGGATATGGAATATTAATGCGTCCCTATTGGGGGATTTCAAAAATTCAAGCGACTCCTTCCTGGTTGGGTATCTGCACTGGAATCGGATTTGTTTTATTTGCACTATTCTATGTGATCTCTGATGAAAATAGGAAAACAGCCTGGGCGAAAATAATAGCTCCTGCTGGAACCGCCACCCTAACCTGTTATCTCATCCCATATTTCATTTATCCATTACGAAGTATAAGTGGAATTCGATTTCCAATGTTTCTAAACGAAGGCTTTATTGGTCTTTTGGGCTCTTTTGGCTTTGCATTACTTGTGGTTATTTTTACCGGATGGTTAGAAAAGAAAGGGTACAAATTAAAGATATGAAATAGCTGCACTAGTTAAATATAATGCTGAAAGATTTTTTTTGTTTGACCCACTAGGGCAACGCTGTGAAGGGTGCCTTTTGTAACTGGGAACGACGTCATCTGATCTTAGGCAATGAATATACTGGCGATAATACATCTATCAGTTTATCAATAAGTTAATTTTAAATATCCCCCTTACTCATTTTATTTGCTGTTTTTCTTGACCTATCTGATTCATATTAACAATCATCTCTGCAAACCCCAGGCAAATTTTGCCATCACTGGTTATTCCTTCCACAAAAACCATGTAACGCGAAATATCATCAGAGGTAAAAAACGATACGGTAGCTTTGCCAGCTTCTGTGATTACATTTGGATTCCAATACAAAGTAAGCCTATGATCTGGCTTTTCTGAAGCAACATTTTCTGGGGTATATCTAGGGGTATAAAACTCCCTATAAGATGAATAACCAACAATTTTGCTTGTTATTGTACCGGGAGCATAATTGTGAAAATTTCCCTTCCCTGCTTCAAGTTTTGTAAATATCGATATGGCCCCATTGGCTGCTCTAGTGCCGAAAATTGCTGCTTCATTACCTTTTAATACTTCAATTACATCAATATCATTCATTGGAATACTCAAAACAACATCTTTTGACACTTCCATTCCGTCCAATAAAAATAAGGGAGTGGAATCTGCAAAACTCCCCGGCCCATGAATTCTAATATTGTCTCCAACAACTCTTACCCCAGCCACTCTTCCCTGCAAATAATCAATCACATTTCTATTAGTGAGATCTCGATTGGTAACTATAAGTGAAGCTTGTGGTTTATTATAAACCCTGTAATGTCTATCTTCTATTTTTGGTTTCTGACCATATATGTTTACTTCATCAAGCAAAATCGCCCCTGATTCCAGGATGTAATCTCTCATGGCTAGTTTGTTGTCATATTGCTGTTTTTGTAGTTTACTATGAAAGTCAGGTTGTATGCTATTTGTTGGAAGGTATAGCTTTGACACAATCGGGATTTCGTTAAAAATCGAGTCAAAGGAAATTAGGGTAAATAATTTATCTCTTTTATTTTTGGCTTGTAAAAAAACTGATGCTGTATCCGTAAAAAAGATGTTGTCAAATGAAAACCTCCCGTTTTTGTTCGTCTTTACATTTTCGTTAATGTAAAATTCATTATTGAAGATTCTTAAACTGACTTTCCCACTACTTATAGGTTTTTTCGTTAAGGAATGTTGAACTTTTCCCGTTATGGAGATTCCTTCGACTTCCTTTTGGTCGGTCGCGATATTTTTTTCAGGGATAGCATTCCAAATGTACTTACTCCAACCCTGTGTGAGCATTAGTAGATTTAGTTTGTCTTCTGAAGTTATGGCTTCATAATCTGTAAAATATTGGGCAGGTGACTCAATAATACCCTTCAACTCTGAATCAATTAATAGCCAGGAGATCAAATTTAATTCAGGTCCATTTTCTCCAATCGCAATTTCATCGACCACTGCAATTGACAGACTCGAAAAGGAATCATCACCTGTCCACTCCTCGTCAAAAATATCCATCTGAATATTGCTTCGCGTTGCATATACTTCTTGATCCAATTCAATTTGGACATCATTAACCTTATAATTTTTTGAAAAATAAAGTCGTTCTGAAACAGGCTTTAGCGCTTCATCCAATAACACAAACCTATTAATACCTGCAGGTAATGCTGGGCGTTTTACTTTTATTGGAAAGCTTTTATCTTCCTGAATAAATTCCTGGTAAAATATCACCTTTCCCCGATGCATTATCGCAAAATAATAGTGCTTTCCTTGAAATAATGTTGAATTGGTAGTTGACCGAAAAAACAAATCATCTTTCGTTTCTCCAACAAATTCAATTTTAATCCCTTCTTGGCTTATATCACCAAATTCAAAATCAGGATAGTTCTCGATCCTGGCACTATATTTTTCTCCAGCTTGGGGATTTATTTTTACTATTCCCATTCCTTTGTGCGCTGTGGCAAATTGTGAGATTACTTCTCCGTGACTATTCAATATAATCCCTTGCACCGATATGCCCTCACCATTTTTATCAATTGCCTTAATTCCCACAATATTCTGTTGTCCTGTTAATAAAAAACCTCCCTCGGGCAGAAATTCCACATCTATTTCAGATTGTTTTTTTATCAAATTATCCTCCATTTGACTTATGGAAATTTTGTACGTGGAGATCTTTATTTTTTTATGAAAAAATGCCTCTTCACCAATACGTTCTTGAAAATCAGTATAGGCACGCAATAAACAATCCCCTGGTTGTAGCGTATCAGGAATTGTAAGTTGCCCCGCTGCTATGCCATCCGTAATTGGCACAACTTGTCTATAGATGGATTTGCCATTATTATCAATCAAAACGGTGTACATACTATAAATCCCAGAAATAAATTTTTGCGTTTGCCCGTCAAGATAATACGCTTTAAACCAAATGGAATCGCCCTGAAAATAAGACTCCCGATCAGTATGCAGATATAACTTTCGATATTGGATAGGATCCTTTTTTTCCAACCAATTATCAGAATATTGGGAAAACGATACATTTTGACTAAAAATGAAAAAAATTGAGATGAGGATAAAAATTTTAGGTGTTTTCATGAGTATTGGCCAGGTACAATATCTCTTATAATTTATGTATAACAACAAATTTTATACCATATATTTTTCATTAATTCTAATGAGTACACATTTAATAATTTGATTATAACAACAGACTACTGATAAACACAAATATGGTAATTAACATATGATATTTGAAAAGTGAATTTACGAATTATGGGCACTTAACAAAATGCAAGACTACTATTTGGCCGTAGAGAAATTTAACGAAAATGGTATGTCAGAAATATTTCTAATGGAATATGTACCCACGAACAGTGTGTTGTTTAAATAAAATAGGAAGATGACCGTCTTTCAATCACCCGCTCCATTCTCTTTCATCCAAACGGGGTGCAAGGTGGGGTTGTGTGGTTGACTCAAAATGTCACGATATAAATCTGGTCTTCTGGCATTGCGATAGCGGTATCCTCCGGCCAAAGTAAGCTTGTCTTCTGTAACTGTGGCGGTGGTAATGTCATTTTCGAAACTTTTTACTTCAGATAAGATCTCTCCATAAGGATCAATAATCATCGAATTTCCGTTCTTAAGGTGATCGCCATCAAAACCAATCGGGTTGCTAAATACGTAATAGACAGCATTGTCATAGGCCCTGGCGGGGAGCCATCGCATCAACCAGCCACGACCTTTCGGACCATCAAATTCCTGCCTGAGCGGAACCGGATTTTCATGCCTGTCTTCCCAAAGTGCTGCATCCACGTACCCTCTTCCTGGCATAGCAGAAGGGGTGCAGCCCGTTACGTGTGGAGCGAAAATAATTTCTGCTCCAAGTAGCGTATTGGCGCGGACATTTTCGATTACGTTGTTGTCATAACAAATGAGTATGCCACACTTCCATCCATGAAGATCAAAGACCACATAATCGTTGCCTGGGGACACATATTTACTGATAAACGGATGCAGCTTCCTGAATTTAGCAACCAATCCATTTTTATCCACACAAATATAGGTGTTGTAAAGTAGTTGATTCTCTTTCTCCACCAATCCTGCCAGAATGGTGATGTTATGCTTTTTTGCTATTTTGATGAGCCCTTTGGTGCTCTCCCCATTTGGGATATCTTCTGCCAAATCAAATGTTTCCTGTTCACCCAGGTCCTGGAAAAAGGTATATGCGGTGATGCACATTTCATGAAAACTTACGACATCGGCGCCCCTTTCTTTGGCTTTTCCAGTCAGTGTGTCAATTACCGAAAGATTGTAGGTTTTATCTCCATCCTTGGGTTGAAACTGGGCGGTAGCGATTTTTAGCTTTCTCATATATTGAATTTTCGGGAAACCATACTTTGCAATTGTAATAATTTTCTAAATGTACGACCATTTACAAATCATTGGAATCTGCCCATAAAAAAAGCCTCCCGAACAGGAGGCTTTCATGCTTTATTATAATAATAAAATAATTTTATTTCGCGTCACTATATCGCTTAGCGACAGCATCCCAGTCAATCACATTCCAGAAAGACGAAATGTAATCCGGTCGCCGGTTTTGATAGTTCAAATAATAGGCATGCTCCCAAACGTCCAATGCCAGGATTGGAGTGCCGGATTTTTCGGCAATATCCATAACAGGATTGTCCTGATTTGGAGATGAGGTAACAAAAATGCCTCCGTCAGCATCAACGCACAGCCATGCCCATCCTGATCCGAATCTTGTGGCTGCTGCTTTAGAAAATTCTGCTTTAAAGGCGTCAAATGATCCAAATGTACTGTCAATAGCGTTTGCTAAATCTCCTGAAGGAGTACCTCCTCCATTCGGTGACATAATAGACCAGAACAGGGAATGGTTGAAATGTCCTCCTCCATTATTGCGTACTGCAGCAGGGAATTTGCTGATATTAGCAATGATTTCGTCAATAGATTTTTCTTCGCCATCTGTTCCTGCAACAGCGTTGTTCAAGTTGGTCACATAGGCATTGTGATGTTTTCCATGATGGATTTCCATGGTAAGTGTATCAATGTGCGGTTCCAATGCATCGGTTGCATATGGTAATGCGGGAAGTTCAAAAGCCATAATTTAATTTGTTTTTAATAAGTAAAATAATTTGCTTAATGTGAATTATCCGATTTCGGATTTATTCTTTTCTTAATTGTTTAAAAAAGTCCTTAAGTATTTGCTTGCTTTCATGAGCCATAATACCTGTATTAACTTTTGTTTTCGGATGTAAAATGTTTTTTCCAATTAGCGAATAACCTCTTTTTTCATCCGATGCCCCGTAGTATATGGTGTCTAGCTGAGCCCAATTTAGTGCTCCTGCACACATTACACATGGCTCCAGGGTCACATACATGGTACAATCTTCGAGATATTTACTCCCCAAAAATTCAGCGGCTGCGGTAATGGCAAGTATTTCCGCATGTGCTGTAGGGTCGTTTAACATTTCTACTTGATTGTGCGCTTTGGCAATGATCCTATTGTTTACTACCACCACTGCGCCAACAGGCACTTCTCCGTTTTCAAAACCGATTTGTGCCTGCCTGAAAGCTTCTTTCATATACCTTTCGGGAGAATAAACTGATAAGTCCATCAAAGTGTTTTACTTATTTTCACAGATCCTAATATTTCTTTTGCAATGGGTATCCATTTCTCTTTCTGACTTGCCGGGCATGAGAAATTAAACAAGACCGTTTTGCCTTTTACAATCGCATATTGAATGCTTACATATTTGCTAATTGTACCCCGATTTATGCTTGTTTCCTCTTCATCATATACATCGCAGACATATTCAAAAACAGCAAAATTTTTACCATTGATCATCTCGACGGACTCATTTATAAACTGGACTTCACTATACAGTCCCATGATATTGGATTTGTAGAAGCTCTGCATAATTTCCAAATCCTCTTCGTTCCACTTTGAGTACGCCACATTGACTCCAAAATCAATTGTTCTGGAATAATCTGTATATACGGCCACCGGAGGTTTCGCACTGAGGTATTTTCTCATTAAATCCTCCTCGCTCACGGGAATAAAATCACCTGGCAATAAAAGAGATATGCCATTACTCACTTTTGTTTTTACAAATTTCGACTGCTGAATGGGAAATAGTAGACTCGATGAGAGTATCAGGATAAAAATTATTTTCATCTGTTTAAATTTTAGAATTTTCTTTGAGAAGGTTCATTTGAATCATACTCATGAGTGCTATCCTGTCGGAAGACTGGCAGGCTTCAATAAAAATCTCAGACATGGCCTTTTTCATTATCTATCTATATTCAAGGATTGTTTTTTCAATAATATCGCAACATTCGTGTAACTGATTTTCATTGATAACCAGTGGCGGCGCAAAACGAATAATATTTCCATGCGTAGGCTTAGCCAGCAAACCGTTTTCTTTTAGTTTCAAACAAATATCCCATCCTGTTTCACTTTCTTCCGAATCGTTGATCACTATCGCATTAAGCAATCCTTTTCCTCTAACCGAAATTACCAATTCCGATTTATTTACTAAATCATTCATCCTGTTTCTGAAAATATTTCCAAGCCTAAAGGCATTTTCGACCAAATTCTCATCCTTGATTACATCCAATGCAGCCATCGCCACGGCACATGCCAAAGGATTTCCGCCATAGGTTGAGCCATGCTCACCTGGTTTGATGACCAGCATGATTTCGTCTCTTGCCAATACTGCTGATACGGGCAGCACTCCTCCCGATAGAGCCTTGCCCAAAATCAATATATCAGGCTGGAAATTTTCATAATCACAGGCTAAGAGCTTACCGGTTCGCGCAATCCCGGTTTGCACCTCATCGGCTATAAAAAGGACATTACTTTTTTTGCACATTTCTGAGGCTTTTTTAAGATATCCCTCATCGGGAACTACCACTCCCGCTTCGCCCTGAATCGGCTCTACCATAAATCCGGCAACATTCGGGTCTTCCAGGGATTTTTCCAGTGACTCAAGATCATTATAGGGTATAAGCTCAAATCCAGGCATAAAAGGTCCAAAACCAGTTTTACTCGACGGATCTGTTGATGAGGATATGGCCGCTAATGTCCTGCCCCAGAAATTTCCTTCAGCAAATAAAATTTTTGCCTTGTTGCCCGGAATCCCTTTTACCTCATAGGCCCATTTACGGCAAAGCTTAACTGCCGTCTCGCCCCCTTCGACACCAGTATTCATTGGCAATACACGGTCGTAGCCAAAATATTCTGTAATATATTTTTCGTACTGACCCAATACATCGTTGTGAAACGCTCTGGAGGTAAGTGTAAGTTTTGACCCCTGATCTTGTAGCGCCTGAAGGATCTTCGGGTGGCAATGCCCCTGATTTACAGCACTGTAAGCAGATAGAAAATCATAATACTTAAGGCCTTCTATATCATAAAGATACACGCCTTCCCCTTTGTTCAGCACCACCGGAAGGGGATGATAATTTTTAGCACCATATTTCCCCTCGAGGGCCATTGCCTTTTCACTTGATTCAATTTTTATCATCCCAAATATTTTTTAATTTTGCTTTTTCATTCCAAAGATATTTTAAATTCGAGAATGAACAAAACCGCAAATAATTTAATAATCAAGATGTCGAATTGTCCAAAAGCAGCTTTTGAAATGAAGATTGATGGATCCGTACCAGTATCTTGTATTTTAATGCAAAATAAACTTAGTTGGTTTTGATCTTACGTATTTTTTAATCACTTTTGCAGACCAATTTGTGAATCGACATAATTTACACTAAAAAATGGCTAGAGTTTGTCAAATAACGGGTAAGAGACCTTTGGTAGGAAATAACGTTTCCCATGCCCATAATAAGACCAAAAGAAAGTTTTATCCGAATCTTCATAAGAAGAGATTTTATATCCCTGAAGAAGATAGATGGATCACCTTAAAGGTGTCTGCTGCAGCAATAAGAACCATTAATAAAAATGGAATCACTGCTGTATTGAAGAAGGCACATAAGCAGGGCAATGTTTTAGTATAGTTTTTATATTATAAAAAGTCTAAAAAATGGCAAAAAAGGGAAATAGAGTTCAGGTAATTATGGAATGCACAGAGCATAAAAACTCAGGCATGCCAGGAACTTCCCGTTATATTACCACAAAAAACAGGAAGAACACAACTCAAAGATTGGAGCTGAAAAAGTACAATCCAATTATGAAGAAATATACAGTTCACAAAGAAATTAAATAATTATGGCTAAGAAGGTTGTAGCAACGCTAAAAACAAAAGGCGGAAAAAATTACACCAGAGTCATCAGATCGATCAAATCAGATAAGACTGGTGCATACACCTTTAAGGAAGAAATCGTTAGCACAGATCACGTTAAAGATTTGTTGGCAAAAAAATAATAAGATTTTCTTTTCGAAAATGAAAATCCCTGCAATTCAGGGATTTTTTTTTCATTATTTTTCCTTTCCACTACGATAATATGTTCAAGTTTTTCTCGAAAAACAATAAAGAAACCCTCGATAAAGGTTTAGAAAAAAGTAAAAGCAATTTTTTTTCTAAATTAGGAAAGGCGGTAATCGGAAAATCAACCGTCGACGATGAGGTTCTTGATAAACTTGAGGAAGTACTCATTACTTCTGATGTAGGCGTTGAAACCACTGTAAAAATTATTGAGCGAATTGAAACACGCGTTGCCAAAGATAAATATTTGAATGCCCAAGAGCTGGATACCATCCTCAAAGAAGAAATTGCTGATTTATTACAAGAAAACCACATCGTAGATCAGGAAGATTTCGGTTTGCCTTCAGATAAAATGCCTTATATCATGTTGGTGGTGGGCGTCAATGGAGTGGGTAAGACCACAACCATAGGGAAACTTGCGGCCCAATTCAAAAATCGTGGAAAAAAAGTAGTCCTGGGAGCTGCCGACACCTTCAGGGCTGCAGCGGTGGATCAACTTAAACTCTGGGGAGAGCGAGTTGGTGTGCCGGTGATCTCTCACGGGATGAACACTGATCCGGCTTCTGTAGCCTTCGATGCGGTTAAGGAAGGTGTAAAAACTGGTGCGGATCTCGTAATTATTGATACCGCAGGAAGATTGCATACCAAGGTGAATTTGATGAATGAGTTGACCAAAATAAAGCGGGTGATTCAAAAATTCAGAGAAGACGCACCCCATGAGGTGTTGCTGGTGCTGGATGGAAGCACCGGGCAAAATGCCGTAATTCAGGCAAGGGAAT
>JAUUZS010000475.1 GCA_030589835.1 Cyclobacteriaceae bacterium | reverse complement strand
CTAATTAAGGGAATAATTAATGAACCTTTTGAAGTACACAGAAATCGATTTTGGATTAATCATATTCATATTGTCGCCCTTCATTTTTGGGAGATTTACTATAAACATATCATTAGTCTAATTTTTTGATATACAATTCGATGCTTCGCACGACAGATGGGCTGCCGCCAAAATCGCTGACTTAAAAAGGATAATTCGGGTTAAATCATAATAAAAATGGATTAATCATCTATTTATTGATATATATCAATAACCATCTATATTATATCTCATAGTTGCTGTTTGAAAAATGTATTGTTAGCGTCATTTTTGTACAAGTTATAATTCGTTTTTGGGAGGAGCCATACATAGTATTTTTTAGTAGCGCTCACTTAATTGAAATCAAAAACTCCATGATACATAAATATTAACCAACGTGATTTAATTTAATAAATTAAATGTTTTGGAAATATTTACTGTATTCACTTCTTCTCAAAAGAATATCAAGAATGAGGGTTCTGCCTGCTTAGGTGCCCGGGTAAAGCGTTCTTCTAGTATTCCTATTTTGGAGTTTGCCAACATAAACCGTGTTAAGTGGACTGCTTGCGAGAAAGTCGTCCTAAATCGTGAAGGCTCGGATATTTATTCAAGATTCACTTTTAGTCTATCAAATTGTTTTAAAAAATAATTACATGAAGAAAAAGGAAAATATAGATACCCGAAGGAAATTCCTGAGAAATTCATTGGCTCTTGGAGCGGCCGCTATAACGGGAGGTTCAGGAGCAGTACTTGCCAATAAAAATGAGGTTAACTCAGAGTCAGGAAAAAAAACCGAGAAAATTAAAGTCCTTACTACGGATGGAAAGGTCATGGAAGTTGAAAGACCTGTCGATGATTGTAAAATAGATCCTTGTGCTCCGCCTATTGGTGATGCGGCACGACAAGGTATTCCCGGTAGATCTTTTGTGATGGTCATCGACCTGGCAAGGTGTAAAAATGCCAGAAAATGTATTGAAGGGTGCCAGAAAGGCCATAACCTCAGGCCAGATCAGGAATGGCTGCAAGTCTATCTTATGAAGGATAATCCTGAGGCAGAACCCTATTGGTTCCCAAGGCAGTGTTTCCATTGCGACAATCCTCCCTGCGTTAAAGTATGCCCGGTCGGAGCAACTTTTAAGCGGCAAGACAATTTAGTACTGGTTGATGATAACCGATGTATCGGATGTAAATTTTGTGTCGTGGCCTGCCCTTATTCTGTTAGAATCTTTAACTGGGAAGAGCCTCCCAAATCCGATGTTCCAATAGAAGAGTATTCACCTGAAGTAAGTCTTCCTGCCCAAATAGGCACAGTTTCAAAGTGTGATTTTTGTGCCGACAGATCGCGAGAAGGTAAATTGCCTTACTGTGCGGAGAGCTGTCCGATGGGAGCCATGTATTTTGGGGATAAAAATGAAGACACAGTATCTAATGGAGAAGATACGGTTCGTTTCTCTGAACTGATAAAAGAAAGAGCAGGGTATAGGTACAGGGAGGAATTAGGCACCATGCCAAATGTGTATTATTTGCCACCTGTCGAAAGAATGTTTGATTATGAAAGTGGCTTAGGCGATTTATCGGAAGAAAAACAAAAAGTTTACGATGAAATAAGGTTTGGTAAAAACGGAAAACAGGATTAGACATGAATACATCAGATATTTCTATTAAAGATTTTGTACATAATCTGGAAAGACCTTCTAAAACGTGGTATTTATGGGTAGCAGTGCTGTCTATTATTTCCCTGTTTGGAGTATATGCATTGATCCGTCAGTTTCTTGATGGCCAGATCATTACGGGTATGCGTGATAATGCTGTATGGGGTATTTATACCGCCAATTTTGTATTTTTTATGGGTTTGAGTTATGCAGGAGCCCTCATTTCATGTGCCTCCCAGTTATTGAGAATAAAATGGACGAAGCCTCTCATGAGAATGGCTGAGCTTTTGACTGTTTCCTCTTTGATCGTTGGAGCACCGTTTATTTTGTTTTGCCTGGGGAGATTAGATAGAATCCATTATTTATTTATGTATGGCAGAATACAGTCACCAATCACCTGGGATGTTATTGCCATATCCACTGATCTCGTGTTTTGTATTGCCTTTCTCTATTTTACACATATCCGGGATTTTGCCAAATTAAGGGATTACCCTGATTTGAACGTATCGAGTTGGAGAAAGAAAATGTACAAATTTTTAGCACTTGGTTATAAAGGAACGCCTGAGCAAAAAAAGTATTTGCATCAGGCACATGATATAATGGCTGCCATAATCATTCCAACAGCTATCATCGCATACTCTTTGCTTTCACTTTTATTCAGTATGAGTCTTCGGCCTGGATGGCACAGCACGATTTTTAGTCCATATTTTGTGGTTACTGCCGGGTATTCTGGTTTAGCATTATTGATTGTGATTATGTGGATTTATCGCAAAAACCGAAAACTAGAAGCCTACATTACAATTCAGCATTTCAATTATTTTGGCTTTGGATTGATCCTGCTTACATTTATATATGCGTATTTTACGTTTAGTGAATATCTGACGGATTGGTATAACCAGACAGAAACCTTTCATCTGCTATTAAGCAAATTTTTTGATTTTTCTGAGTTTGCCTGGTTATCCCTATTTCATATTGTCTTTGCATTCATTGTACCCCTAATCGTTTTGGGTTTTCCATGGCTGCGGACAGTAAATAATGTGACGCTTGTTTCCTTGTTTATCGTAATTGCCCTTTGGGTAAAACGATATTTAATTGTAGTTCCTGCTCTGGAAACTCCTTTTATCCCGATTCAAGATATCCGGCCAGAGTATGTGAATTATACTGCTACATGGGTAGAATGGGCATTAAGTATTTCGGGAGTTGCTGTCATGGTTCTGATTTTTACGGTAGCTTCTAAAATAGCTCCGATTATTCCTGTCTCTGAAGTAGCAGATGCAAAAAATCTTGAAAAACCGGCAATACTCTTTAAAACTAAAGGTAAGTAGTGATTTTAAAACCAAATAAGATGATTTCTATACATAATATTTATAAAACTATATTCCTTGCGCTCTTGATCGTGTGTGCCGGGATCTTCAGCAGTAATGAAGTCAGCGCTAAGGTAAGCGCTAAAAAAGAGCGGGTAAGAATGAAGTTGTACTACTCGAAAAGTGATGCCGGGGAAAGGTTGATCAGCATAGCTTTGACCGCAGGTAGTGGAAAAAAAATGCATGGGGTAAAAAACGCAGAGGTATTACTCACCGCTGTGTTAAATGATTCAACATATATATTGGCTACGCAAGAAACGGATACATTGGGAGAGCTTAATTTATATCTGGCTTCTGACTATATATTGCCCATGGATGAAGATGGCCTTTCAGTAATTGAAGCAAGTTACGAAGGAAATGAAATATACAGATCAGCATCAAATGACCTAGAAATTATGGATGTAGATCTGGATTTTACCTTTGTAGTGGAAGATTCTGTTAAATATTTAAGCGTAATAGCTCATCGTATTGACAAAGAAGGCAATAAAGTTCCGGTTGAAGAACTGGAGATAATCGTTGGAGTACAACGGCTCTATAGTGTATTGCCAATAGATGATGTGGAAACCGATGAGGAAGGAATAGGAACTTTGGAATTTCCCGATGACTTGCCTGGTGATGCCGAGGGATTGCTCGTCTTTGTTGCCAACATCGAAGATCATGATGAGTTTGGTACAGTTACCAAATCTGCCAGTCATGTGTGGGGCATACCTGTATCTCAGGAAGTAAAGCCACTTCCAAGACAGCTTTATACTGACGAAGCGCCACTTTGGATGATTGCTTCAGTTTTTATAATTTTACTAGGTGCATGGTATCATTTTTTCCTTTCAATCAGTAAATTAGTCAAGCTTAAAAAAGCTGGGGAATCCATTTAGCATTACATTTGGTATAATATTTGGTTATAAATAATTTTTACATTTTAAATATTTAATATAATGAAAACAAGATTGAATTCAGCTTTAGCTTTTGGTGCAATTGCCGTATTTGCGTTTGCATTGGT
>JAUUZS010000377.1 GCA_030589835.1 Cyclobacteriaceae bacterium | reverse complement strand
GGCGTCAATCACATGTGGACGGTATCCATGTTGCAGTTACACCAATATGCAGTCCTGGTCTGTGACGATGCTTCAACATCAGAATTGCAGTTACAAACTGTGAAATATTTCAAGGAAATTGAAGATGTGATACTCGGTAATATCCCGGGATTGAAGAAGTAGTATTCTTAGGTAATGATTTTATAAAAATGAAAAGCCCCAAAAACTTGGGGCTTTTCTATTTCTACAATTTTTAAATTTAGCATATAGAGAAAAAATTAAAACCAGTGACAAAATTGGAGAGAATACTACTGCCTTCTTTTTGTCAATATTAGATGAGATGCAATTTGAAATTGGCGCTCCTGATATATCTCGTATTCCAGCAATGCCATTACTTTCGATTGATTCATTAGAGCTAAACATTCAATTATCAGAAGAATATCAGCGCAAAATAATCACATGGTTCATGCGTCTCGCTTGGATCCGAACCTACTACCGGATGGTAGGCTTGCACCGATCCTGCAAAGTGCTTTCAAAACGTGGGATATAAAATATTTTCATCCTATATTCTATAGCTAGACACTTCCATATTCCTCAGAGTCCCTTGCCTCGTCCGAATGGTTTTCTGGTGATACTGGGGAACGGGATATTTTTCCTTATAACTCCTGATTTTCAATAATCATTGTTATCCCCTGCCCTATTCCGATACATAAAGAAACGAGCGCATACCGGCCTTTTCGTCGTTGAAGCTCTCTTGTTGCTGTCAGCAAAAGCCTGGCGCCGGATGCTCCAAGGGGGTGACCAATCGCTATTGCTCCACCATTTGGATTAACGCGAGAATCTTCAAAATCCAGATCCAGGGATTTCAGGCAACCCAATAGCTGCACGGCAAAAGCCTCATTGATTTCAATAAGGTCCATATCCTGAAGGGTGAGTCCGGCGCGAGCTAGTGCTTTTTTGGTCGCAGGAACAGGCCCCAGGCCCATCAGGCCAGGCTCAACCCCGGCAACAGCACTTGCAACGATTTTTGCCATTGGTTGCAGCTTGAGTTGATTGGCTATGCTGGAATTTCCAATTAACAATGCAGCTGCTCCGTCATTCACTCCTGATGCATTTCCCGCCGTAACAATCCCGTCTTTATGCAATGACCTTAAACTTGAAAGTTTCTCAAAGCTGGTATCAGGCCTCGGGTGTTCATCCAACTCAACAATTACCGGTGGAAGTTTGCGCTTAGCTGCAGGTACCTCAACAGGCATGATCTCCTCTTTGTAAAATCCATCCTTTTGCGCAGATTCATATTTCATTTGAGAAGCGTATGCGTATCGGTCGCTATCTTTGCGGCTTATATTTAGCTTTTTGGCAATGTTTTCTGCTGTTTCCGGCATGCCTTCAGACCCAAATTGAGCCAACAACTTTTCATTTGGAAAGCGCCAACCTATGGTAGAATCAGCCATGGGAATAGTACGTTGAAATGCACTTTCTGCTTTTGCTATGATCAAAGGCGCCCTGGTCATGCTTTCAACTCCCCCGGCAATAAACAGGCTTCCTTCGCTACATCGAATGGAATTTGCTGCCAGGACAGCTGCAGCAAGTCCGCTACCACACAAGCGGTTGAGTGTAATTCCTGCTGTTTTAGTTGGTAATCCTGCAATCAAAAGTGCATTTCGCGCGATATTCCGTGAATCCTCTCCCGCCTGATTCGAATCCCCAACGAGGATGTCTTCAATTTTATCATGAATTTGCTGATTTCGATTTACAAGTTCAGCGATGGTAATGGCCATCATATCATCGGGTCTTAATCGGGACAATACCCCACCATAGCGGCCAAAGGGTGTACGGATACCATCATATATATATGCCTCTTCCATAGCTTATTTTGTTAATTCCTGAAGCTTCCTTAAGGCAGAAAGCTCTTCTGTCGTTGGTATGGTTGTAGATTTTATTTGACCGGATATCTTGAGATCCCACCCGCATGCTTCCTTTGCGGTCTCCTCCGTAACTCCGGGATGTAGATGTGTCAATATAAATTCTTTAGTTGTCGGATCAGGTTCCAGAATACCCAAATCAGTAATGATTGCCTTTGGACCATGACCGGAAAAGCCAAGCTTTTCCTGGCTGTCTCCTCCAGATGCATACCCAACGGAGGTAATGAAGTGAAGTTTCTCTACAAAACTACGCGTACTTTGACGCAGCATGATAATCGTATGATCACAAAAACCTGCAATTTCCGGTGCCCCACCCCCACCGGGAAGTCGCACTTTCGGAGTGTTATAATCACCAATCACAGTAGAATTCAAATTGCCAAACTTGTCAACCTGGGCAGCGCCAAGAAAACCTGTCTCAATATTTCCTCCCTGCAACCAGTACCGAAACATTTCAGGAACAGAAACTACCGTAAGTGCTTTTCGGCTCAGTTCATCATCACCGATGGACAAGGGTGGTCGGTCAGGAGTGGTGTCAAGAGTTCCGCTTTCGTAAATCATAGATAGATTTGGGGCATGCAGTTTCCTTGCCAGGTTAGCGGCCAGGCTAGGAAGCCCGATACCGATAAACACAATTGATCCTTCTTTAAGGAACCTGGCTGCTGTGACCACCATCATTTCATTTGCACTATAGTTTGATTCAGACATTTCCATGCTCCTTAAGTTTTACCATAAATTCTTCAAAATCATTTGTGGACAGTACAAATTCCTCCATCCAATCCTGGAAACGCTGTCTATCTGAACTGATGTTATCCCAATGGATATAAAAATCATTTGACCGATTGTAATACCCCTCTGTGTAAGAAGGAAACGCCCCGTTAGGTACGCAACACACCGCATTGATCACCCACCGTGGAATCACCACGCCTCCATTACTTTCATCTACACGATCGACAATTTCCTCGACCATTACGATGCTTTGTTTAGCGGCGAGAATCGCTTCCTTTTGAATGCCAATAATTCCTTTAAGCCAGATATTGCCCTCCTTGTCTGCTTTCTGCGCATGGATAATGGTCAGATCGGGATTTATTGCAGGAACAACGGTTAATGTTTCTCCGGTAAACGGACAATCCATAAACTTAATATTCGGATTTATTTCCGGATAACTTGTCCCCCTGTATCCTTTGAAAATGGCACAAGGCATTCCTGAAGCTCCTGCTACCCAGGCATTCGCCATAGCAGCATGGGCATGCTCCTCAAATTTCATTTTATGGGGGTACTCATGCTCGTATGCATCCCTGAATCTGTGCAAAGAGCCCACCCCTGGATTCCCTCCCCAGGAAAACATCAATTCATCCGCACAGCCCATTCCGATCATTTGATCATAAATAATATCCGGCGTAAGACGAATAAGTGACAGGCCTTTGATTTTCTGGCGAATAATTTCAAGACCCGCCGCATGCGGAATCAGATGCGTAAAACCTTCCATAGCCACACGCATACCGGGTTTTACATATTTTTTAACCGCTTCTTTTAAACTTATAAATTCTGTCATTTACTTTAGGGAATCCTTCATATTTATGATGTTCGATATACGAACAATTGTGCTATATACGTAATGCAATATATACAACGATCAAAACACATCCAAACTATTCCCTTGACTTTACCCCCTCTTGTATCTATATTTGATTGTACGACAAACGCACACTGGTTCGTATTTCGAACACTACGAATAATAAGCGCCTTTATGGGAAATAAATATATAATCACTCGCTACGTTGGATTATCGATAGTTACACTACTTTTAATCTGCACCTGCAATCCTAAAACTTTCAATCAGGAGGTCGATGCATCTGGAAAAGCAGAAGATTACGGTTTTTCTACTGAGCGTCTAAATCGTTTAGCCGTCAATTTGCAAAAGGAGTTGGATATCCAAAAAACTCCCGGTGCTGCAGTTGCCATATATCGACATGGATCATTAGTTTATGAAAAAACATTCGGCTATCAGGATTTGGTCAAAAAAATACCCATGAAAAGGAATGCTATTTTTAGAATATATTCCATGACCAAACCCATTACCAGTACCGCAGTAATGATGCTTTGGGAGGAAGGAAAATTCAAACTGAATGATCCGGTTTCACTTTATCTGCCTGAATTCAAGAACATGAGGGTGGCCGTGGAAAATAAGGAAAAGACAAAAATAATCAGAACCATTCCAGCCAAAAGTCAAATTACCATTCAAGATTTGCTTCGGCATACTTCCGGTCTCACATACGGAGGATTTGGAAGGACCACGGCAGTACGTCATGCTTATAAAATCGCAAATTTATCACCAATCAAAAACACAAGTCAGCAATTCATCAAAACAATAAGCAAATTACCCTTGATGGCCCATCCCGGAGAGCGATGGGAATACAGTTATTCGACAGATGTACTTGGACGTTTAGTGGAAGTTCTTTCGGGCATTACGCTTGAAGCATATTTCAACAAACACATATTTGATCCCTTAAAAATGAGAGACACCGGATTTCATATTCCTGAAGACCAATTATACAGAGCCGCACAAGGCTATGATTATAAGACCAAAAGGTATCCTTTACATCTCAGGGATGTTGCAAAATCACCACTCATGTTTTCAGGTGGAGGAGGTCTGGTGTCGACTATACATGATTATACGCGTTTTGCACAAATGATGCTAAATAGAGGACAGCTTGACGGGATTCGCCTGTTAAGCCCAAAAACTGTTGATCTGATGACTGCAAATCATATCGATGCTTCAGTGCATAAAGGAGACCTGTACCTGCCCGGGGCAGGGAATGGCTTTGGTTTGGGTTATGCCGTGCGATTGGAAACCGGCATTGCCGCTGCAGCAGGATCAAAGGGCGATTATCGTTGGGGAGGCTGGGCAGGCACCGGCTTCTGGATTGACCCGGAAGAACAATTGATCAGCATTTATATGATGCAGGATGTGGGTTCATC
>JAUUZS010000223.1 GCA_030589835.1 Cyclobacteriaceae bacterium | reverse complement strand
TACATTAATGACACTCTGATTTCCAACTATAATCTCCTCAGTTGTATACCCTACATATGAGAAAACCAAAATTGAATTTTCTCCTTCTATATCAAGGGTATAATTTCCATCCAAATCAGTAATCGTGCCACTTGATGAGCCTTGAATCACCACATTTACCCCGGGAATGCCCTCACCGTCCAACAATGAGGTGATTCGCCCGGTAACTTTTCGAGTCTGCGCTTTTGCAGCAGGAGATATCACAATAAGATTATCCTCCAAAATCTGATAGTTAATTCCGGATTGGATGGAAATATCACCAAGCACTGATTCTATAGATTTGTTCTTCGAAGCAATATTTATTCTTTTATTTAAATCTATGAGGTCGTAGCTATAAAAAAACCGGTAGCTGCTTTTTTCCTGTATTTCATTTAAGATCTCCTTTACTGGTTTGTCTTGTGCATGAATCGTTACTTTATCAGCCTGTGAATATGCTGAGGAGGCAGCAACCTGTAGAATGCTCAGGAATAATAAATAAACTGTAAGTCTCATAGCAAAATACTTTTTAACCGGCCTATAAAGGATAATTCGGCATTGTGTACAAATTTTCATAATTCTCTCTCGGTTAAAGTACTAATTGTTTTATTAATTCGACTATTGATATCAATCAAAAATGTATGCGCAGGATAATTATTCGCAACTTTCTGCTACAATAAATTGAATTTCATTATGTTCTATTACTCCATTTTACTTATCCAGATCTCCCGTTCTACAATTCTAAAATCAATTGATGCTGCAATCTTGATTGCTGACATTACCTGCTCAATGGTTTCATCTTCAATCGTTCCGGTAAACCTGAATTGTTTTATTGTTTCGTCTTCAAAATGAATTTTTACATTATATCTCCGCTCCAGCGTCACTGCCAATTTTATCATAGGCTCACTTTTAATGATTAGCTGGCCGTCTTTCCAGGAGGTAAACCTATCGGTCTGGATACGCTTTGACAGGACAAATTTGGCCTTTCTTGCCGGTACATTTTTTATCCTTTTTACCTGGTTTTCATTCGGTGTGACTTTTTTTATCTCTTTATACAACACGATTCTTTGGTTGGGCTCCATGGTTATTTCTTTTCCTGCAGCCTTGCCTTCTAAATTCTTTTGGATACTTACCGAGCCTTCTACCAGTGTGGTCTCGACGGTCTGATCTCCCGGGTAGGACTTCACATTAAATTTTGTGCCGAAGACCTTTACCTTGAGATCGGGAGTCTCCACCAAAAACAAACGGTCTTTGTCTTTTGCAACATCAAAAAAAGCTTCCCCTTCCAGGAATACATTTCTTATGTCATGCGAAAATTTTTGTGGATATCTTAGTTTAGAACCTGCATTGAGCCATATTTTACTGCCATCGGGCAAATTGATGGTAGTACTGCTGCCTTTTGGGGTTTCAATGATGTTGAAAGCGGTTTTATTTTTCATAGCGGGAATTGACGGATCAAAAACCAGCCATGACACTACAAAACCCAAAATAAAAACAGCCGCAACTTTAATAAACCAATTGCCATTAAAGTTCCTAAGCTTGGAATTAAAACTATTATTGTTGATTGGTTTATCTTCGATCCGAGAAAGAACGTTGCTGAAATCGGATTGAATGCTATGCTTATCCAGTTCTTTTTCTACCTCAATGGAATTCCAGGTATCTCTAATTTGCTCAAAATAGCTATAGTGTTCGGTATCTGAGGAAATCCAATCTTCAAGAAGCTTTACATCTTCTTCAGAAGCTTCACTCATCAAAAATCTGACAATAATATTGTTATCGAACTGATCCTCTTTTTTCATTTTTCAAGCGTAATATATCTATGGCAATCCCTTGATCATTACTACTTACAAGAATTATATACTTTTAATTATAATAAGGATAAGGCTGGTGGAAATTGCTAAATAAGGTCTAAGATTTTCCTTCAAAACCTTTAATGCCCTATAAATTTGGGTTTCTACTGTTCGCGGAGAAATGGAATATATTTCCGCAATTTCTTTATTCTTCATGCCACGGAATCTACTCATTCTGAAAATATTTCTGCATTGCTCGGGGAGTGTTTCAACTATAGTTTCAATTCTTACTGAAAGATCCTTGTGAACAACTAATTCATAGGCATCTTCATTTGATGAAGATTTATATGAACCTTCATTAAGATTAATTAAAAACTGCTTAATATAATTTTCTTTTGTTGATTCCCGCTTCAAATAATTGATACAGCCATTGTGTACAGCACGAAATAAGTAGGAAGAAAGTGACTTATCGATATTGATTTTTTGGCGTTTATCCCACAGATAAACAAAAACATCCTGAACCAGGTCGCGGGCGGTCTCCGTCTCCATAACAAATTTTTTGGCATATAAAACCAGGTTCTTGTAGTTATCGAGAAATAACTGCTCATAAACATTTTTGTCTCCTGAGCGCAGACTAGAAATTACAGCTTTATCTGAAATTACCATATACTTTTAACCTCATCGAATAATCAAATCGATATCAAAAAAAGAATTAAAACTCCAGGTTAGGTAAGTTGATATTTTACGGTGTAAAGACAAATATAAAAATTAAAATAAATTTTTATAGAATTATGTCAGCTATTTTGATTTTACGAACGATTCTGACAGCCTGAGGGTGAGCATAACATTGAATACAACAAGAATTATAAAGGAAAGCATGGAGGCAAAAACACCAAATGAGTTCACACCAACAACAAATAAAATCCCGGATACCTGGCCCGCCAGCAAAATAAATCCTTGCGAGATGGATTCCGGGGCAGGATAACTCTTCTCTGCTCCGTATTGAAATCCTATTGGTCCGGCGCTCATAATGAAAAAGCCAAAAATAAATCCGGAAATTAGTAGTGGAGTAAATGCTGTAAAGTAGGTCAGGCCAATTAGTCCGGGCAGCATAAGTGCCATGCAAAGAATTAAAAACGGCTTCCTTTTTTCAACTTTATCGGAAATCGGGGGTATGATCAATGCGCCCAATACACCACCTACCAACATTACACCTCCCACCATACCGGTTTCTTCCATGGATAAACTACCACAAATCTGATCAATGCACGTACTCACGGCATTAAAAATTCCCAGGCCGATAAAGAACATGAGCAACAATAGTCTCATATCTATGGATCGAACTATTTTTTTCATCCCGTCTATGGGGCTTATTCTGACTGCTTCTTCTAAGGTAGATGGAGGAGTTGGTGGTTTCTCTTTAAAAAAAAGAAGCAACAATATTGATCCGGCAACCGAAATCACTCCATAAAATATTAGCATTTGCTTGAGGTCGAATGATCCGGCGTTGCCTTGAGAGATTAAAACAGGCGTTAAAGCAAGAGCAATAATTATCCCTATATATTGGGCCAGCGATCCGATACCGACAACGGTAGCCCGTTCATTTTTCGGAAACCACTGTGCCCCGACTTTTGTGAGCGCATTGAGAATAAAAGGCTGTGCTGCTGCCAATCCTGTTTGTGCAATTGCAACCATCACATAGCTTTCGGCAAAAACAGCTTTCATAAGGGAGAACACCCCAGTTAGGATGGCGCCAATTGCCAATCCTCTTTTCAGACCATAGGTATCGATAATGTAGGAGGCCGGAATACTCAATATGATAAACACAATCATGTAAATCATAGAAAGAAAATCGACCTTAAGCGCAGTGACATTATAAAAATCCTGTGCAGCCGAGGCGATGGAAGCAAAAGTCAACCATTGAATTTCAATAATTACCGTAATTAAAAAGTACAAGGCCAGAATGACCCAGCGGTACCGGTAAATTTTTATTTCATCATTTCCCATATTTCATCCTCTGGGCCTAATTCGAGTCTGTCTATAAACTTCGAGTCTGTTCAGAATGTTCGAGATCAAGGCTTGTACAGTTTCTGAAAAACAGAGTTTACGTTTGTAAATGAGTTTTTTAGAAACAAGCGTAACGCAGAGATCGGACATTATGGACAGACTCTAATTCAATCTTTTTTCTTTTGTTTGGAGTATTTCAACAAATAAAACTGGTGCATCAAATGCGCTTCAAATTTGCTTATTCCTTTTGCCCCACCTAAAAATTCTGCCTCAATAAATGCCTTACACGCTTTCTCCAATACCTGGCACACTACAAACGCCTCTTTCATGTCGCGACCCACACACACTGCGCCATGGTTGGCCATTAAGGCAGCATATCTTCCTTTTAGCGCTTTCACCGTAGCTCTTACAATTTTCTTCGTATTTGGCAAGGCATATTCAGCACATCGTACAGACGGACCAATAATCTGCGCCATATCATCCAGAATTGGTGGGACGTCACGCCTGGCAGCAGCCACCGTTGAGGCATTCATCTGGTGCGTATGGATAACTGCTTTGATTTTATCCCTGGTTCTATATATTTCGGTGTGGAGCTTAAATTCTGATGAAGGTTTGATGGAACCTTCATAGCTGTGATCCTTATAATTTACGATAACGATATCATCGACCGTCATGGTTTCATATTCCCTTCCGCTCGGTGTGATCGCCATCATGGTATCATCAATTCTGCAACTAATATTTCCCCATGTACCAGACACGTACCCAGTGGCAAGCAGTTCCTTTCCCGAATCGCAAACCAGTTTTTTTACCTCATCAATAGTCATATTTTTATCCTTTATAATGTAAATCTTTTTGAATTTGAATGCTTGTATGTAGTTTTCAGTGATTTGTAAATATTTTTATACCCTGAAAATAACTCATCGTAAATTGCGTAATTGTCAGGATTAGGAAGAAACTCCTTATTCTTTCCTACGATCGAATGAACAGCTTTGAATTCTGTAAATACCCCGGCTCCAACAAAGGCGCACATTGCCGCCCCGATTGCCCCGGCCATTTTAGGTTGATTGGTGGTGATGATTTTTCGTTTCGTGACGTCTGCAAAAATTTGCATCCAATTATCATTTTGCGTTCCACCCCCAGTGATTCTTAAGGATGGGATTTTAAAACCGAAATCCCTTTCATAATTTTCAATGATCCATCGCAGATTATAGGCGATGCCTTCTGAAAGTGCCCTGACAAAATGGCCTCTTTTATGCTCCAGGCTTAAATTATAAATTGTGCCGCGTGTGGTGGTGGTGCTCACGGGACATCGCTCACCCAAAAGCCACGGCGTAAAAATTAAATGATCTGACCCGGGAGGGGTTTCAATGGCTTCCATATCCATTAGCTCATAAATACTTTCGCCTTTTATGCTGTTTTTTTCTATGGAATAGAACCGCTCGATCAACCATTCCAGATTGGCCCCTGCCGATTCGGTAATGCCAACGACCAGGTTTTTTGAGGGGTCGGCACTTTGCAGGCAGACCGCGCCAGTTCTGAATTTCGGATCTCTTTTTGTCATCACGCCAACCCAGGCTGAAGTCCCCAGGTAAATATGCCCTTCGCCTTCTTCAATTGCGCCTGTCCCGATTGCTGCGCTTTGCGTATCGTCGCACCCGCCAAATACCGGGATGCCAGGATCAAGTCCCATCTCATCCGCCGCTGTCTCGGTCAACCCACCTACCTTATCAATTGATCGCACAAGTGGGGGAAGTTTTGCCGTATCAATTCCTGCAAGCTTAAAAAATATACCTTCCCAATCCTTCTTCTTCAAATTGAAAGCGTATGAGCAAGCGCCTGACCATTCCGCAACTTTTTTTCCTGTTGCTTTAAATTTCAGAAATCCATTTACATCAAGAAAATATTGGGTTTTTTCATAAATATCCGGATGGGTTTCCTTTAGCCACATCAGCTTTGGGATTACATCCTTTCCGGTGAGTTCTATTCCGACAATGGATTTGAATACCTTTCTACCTAAAAATCGGCGCATGAGCTTTGCTGCCTGAGCTTCAGCCCTGCCATCCACCCAGGTGATGTTATTATAAAGTATATTATTTTCATCGTCAATAGGAATAATCCCCATAGCCTGTGTGGTATGGACAATTCCTATGATCTCAGATGACTTAATTTCAGAGGTCTCAATGATTGATTTTGTGGAAGCAACAATTGCTTGCCAATAATCCTCAGGATTCTGTTCTACCCAACCGGGATTGGGATAAGAAAAGGGGTATTCCTTCTCCGAAGAGGCAATAATTTTTCCCTCAGTATCCATCAACACTGCCTTATTGCTACTCGTACCTACATCATGGGCTATTACATATTTTCTCTCCATGCTATAACATCTCACCAATATAATTCATGAATATTTCCCCTTTGTAGATAAGGCCATCTTGCCAGGCGTACCTTCTAACTTTTTATATCTATCAGTAAATAATTTTTAATTTATACACAAATCATAAAATACACTTAAACTTATTCAGTACGCACTTCTTTCTTTTCTTTCTGCCTCCCGCTACTGCCTCATGCCACTTTTAACTCTCTAAAAGCTTATCAAGAGTTCTATTCCTTAATAAAAAAATCTTTTTTTGCACACTAAACCCCTTCTATCTTTTGAAATACATTTTCGAAACGGTTGAGCGCATCATCAATAATATCATCCGTATCGGCCATGCTGGTGTACATCCTGCTGCCAGCTAAGGTCACAAGCCCCTCTGCCATATACGCAGCGCCCATTTCTTCCATCATGTGCTTTCGTTCTTTTATTTCGGCGAGCACTTTCATAATCTTAAACCAGTTTAATTTTATGAACATCACTCCCGAAGTCTCGAGGTGGTTGATTGATCCCTGATTATAGGCCACGAATGGTAAATTATATTTCTCTATCATTTGCTGCAATCCCTTAGTCAGTCGGTCACCAGCCTTTCCGGCTTTTTCACATGCGTTTTGCTTCTCAATTTCCATGATCGTGTAGTAACCGGCGGCTGCACTGATCGGATTGGCGGCCATGGTTCCACCAACCATAGCTCGTTTCTTTCCACTCTGCAAGCCTGCTGCAAGGTATTCCATCACGTCCTGGCTTCCTCCCAAACCTCCGGCAGAAGGATACCCTCCTGCTACAACTTTGCCAAACACCGTAAGGTCAGGCTTCACACCAAAGTCAC
>JAUUZS010000375.1 GCA_030589835.1 Cyclobacteriaceae bacterium | reverse complement strand
TTGAAAAAGGGGATGCCATCGTTCAGGTACAATCCAGCGATCAGAATGTGAAGGATGGAGAAGAATTTTTATTCGATATTGGATTAGAAGACCTGGATTCCATTACTTCTCTTACATTGCTATATGCCCTGATAAAAAAAGTGAACTATGAGGAGCTTGACGCATTGCCAAAAAATAAGCTGGACGACAAATTTAATGAGTTAATGCAAGTTAAAGACCTTTCCTCAATAGGCTTGAAACAACCGTTAAGTTTAATTAGTGATTCATCATTTATCAACAGGGACGTCAAGTTGATAATTGATAAAATTAAAAATGAAAAAGAGCTATTAATTCGCAATCAGGAAGAATTTGTAAAAGCCACTGAGCAGATAAGTTTAAAACTTAAAGATGGAGGTCAAAACCTGAGTGTTGATGAGCAAGAGAAACTTATTCAACTAGTTCTTGACTTAAATGAATTATTAGTTGAAAATGAAGATTTATTTTATAAAAACAATCTCTACTATAAAGAGCAAGTTGAATCCCTTCAAAGTCAAATTGTTAATGTATTCGAGTTAGAAGACCTTCTTTTTAAAAGTGAAGTATTAGGCCGAAATTTCAAGCAAATATTAGCAATTACATTTATTGCCTTTTTGGGACTGGCAATAATTACGATATTTTTTAAATACGTAATTCACACCCTAAAAGAGCAAAAAAATAAATTGGATCGGGCGAATTCTGAAATAGAAAAAATGAATGCAAATCTGGAAGATATGGTATCTGAAAAAACAGTATCGTTGGAACTTATTAATAATGAGTTAGAGACCTTCCTTTATCACTCCTCCCACAATTTAAGAAGACCTATTACCTCTATAAGAGGTTTGACAAATGTATCAAAATTTACTCCAAATCGTGAAGCTAACCTTCTTTTTGAAAACATCGAATTGACAGCAAAGGCAATGGAAAAAATGGTTGATAAACTGACTACCATGAGTCATATCAACCAACCGGTAAACTTTGGTGACATCGACATTGGGGAAATTATTGAACGCCTTAAATTAAAATTTGCAGTTCAAATTGAGGCCATGAATATCACCTTTTCTATTTGCCTCCAGCCAGGTGTTCAGTTTAGATCTTATCCCTTAGTAATGGAGCTTATTATATATAATCTTTTTGAAAACGCTATTTTCTTTTGCCAGTTTAACAATAGGAATGTTCCCTTAATTGAGATATCAACAAAGCTTGATGAAAATAGAAATCTTTACCTTTCGGTAAGAGACAATGGTTGTGGTATTCAGCCAGATGTTATGAGCAAAATTTGGGATATGTTTTATATTGGCAATGAAATGTCGAAGGGAGAAGGATTAGGCCTATATATTACAAAAAAGGCTATTGGATCTTTGCATGGGACTATAGATGTAAATACAAAAGAAGACAAGTTTTGTGAGTTTAATATCGTTCTTCCTGATTTAAAATCATCAGGAAGTGATAATATGAAATCTGTGGCAATTAGCGCGGACGAACAAACTGAATTGCATTAATCCTTTCTTTATCATCTCAAGAGGCTATTTCTGTATACCTACAAAGTGAAACTTCGATTCTGATTTTTTAAGATAATTAAAACTTTTACTCAATTTATTGTTTTAGGAACACCGTCGAAATAAGTTGTTCAGAAAAGCCTTAATTATTCCTGCCTACCGCCAGGCAGGCGCAATCAGGAGCAAAAAGAATAAGGCTGATTGGGTAAGTTATTTCGTCAATGTTCATTATGTTTATGGATTCAAAAACATATGATGACAAAATATATTTTTTCTTTGATGCTATTTCTGATTGCTTCTAATGCAGTGGGACAAGGTGCTATATCGTATTGGCCAAAACAGATCGAGCTGGACGAATTTATCATTACCATTTATGCTCCTGAACCTGAAAAATTTGAAAATAACATACTCAATGCACGAGCAGCCTTTAGTATCTTTGATAAACAGCACCTTCCACTGTTTGGCGCAATGTGGTTCCGTTGCAGGGTAAATACGGACATCAAAAATAATGAAGTACGTTTTACGGATATTCAGCTAGTAAACGCCAATTTTCCGGATGCCAATGCAAATGAAATCGAACAATTACAAAATATCATTGAACAACAAGCTGGTTTTTGGCAATTTAACAGTGATCTAAAATCATTTTATAAAGAATTGAATATCGTCAACATCAACAACGCCAACAATGAAGAATTGAAAAGCAATACACCTAAAATATATTTTGCAAAAGAGCCAACTGTCCTTGTATTTATTGATGGGGAACCTGTTTTTGCAAACATTAGTGGCTCGGCATTATATCAATATGTGGTAAATTCCCCTCATTTCATTGTAAAGAGCGTCAGCGATAAACAATACTATCTGAAAGGCGGCAATTGGTGGTACACCAGTAATGATCCTTCAGGGAGCTGGAAAGCCATTGAAACACCCCCAAATCATATAAGGCTGCTGGCGGAAAAAGCTACAGCACTCAAGGTAAAATCAAATACAGAAAGCAAAAATGATTCGGGCAAGCAGCCCAGGCTCATTGTCACCCAAGAACCTGCTGAGTTAATCCAGACTAAGGGAGAACCAGAGATCAAGCAGATATTTGAGAATTTATTTAGTGTAAGCAACTCAGATGATGAGATTATTTTTGATTCCTACGAGGATACTTTTTATATTTTGATTTCCGGGCGCTGGTATAAAACCAAAAATCTCGAACACGGAAGCTGGTCTTTTGTTTCACCGGAAAAATTGCCCGTTGTTTTTAAAGCGATCCCTCCATCATCTCCCTTTGCCCATGTGCGTTTGAGTATTTCCGGAACACCGGAATCTGTGAGTGCGGCACTTGATAATGGCATTCCTCAAACTGCTATTGTGAGCCGGCTTAAGGCTAAAATGTTATTGGAGTTTGATGGGGAGCCTCGGTTTGAACCAATAGATGGTACCTCACTGAAATATGGGGTAAATACCGGAGGAAGCGTAATTCAAGGGCCCGAGGAGATGTACTATGCCGTTGATCAAGCCGTTTGGTTTTCATCATCAAGTGCAGTGGGTCCCTGGAAGGTAGCAGATTTTTTCCCTGATGAAGTCAGGAAAATCCCTCCCAGCTGTCCTGTGTTTAACATGAAATTTGTGCAAATCTATGATTATACCGATGAGATAGTTTATGTCGGATATACCGCAGGTTATTTGGGTGCAATCCTATACCATGGGGTAGTTTATTATGGAACGGGTTATAGGTATAAATCCTGGTTTGGCGATAAATATATTCCCAGGCCATCAACGTATGGCTATGGTGCCAGGAAAAAATCTTCAGGATCTTCAAATATACAATTCTATGCCGGTGTGGGTTATGGAGGGCCAATGATGGGCGTGGGATTTGGAGGATATGGATATGGTATGGGTTTAGGTATGGGCATGGGATATGGAGGTTACGGCATGTGGAACCAAATGGCATACAATCAGTATTATTATCAAGGTCAGAGTGTCATGGTGGATCATGACATCATAGAGGAAAAACCGATAGACCTGTTGAACATTTATAACAACCGGAGTGAGGGCATCATAAGAACGGAGACCGCACCAAGAAATGATCCTATGAAACCTGTTATTTTAAAGGACAGAGAGGCTGCTCCATATCACTTGTTTGCAGACGAAGATGGGGAATTATTCCGGCAGGATTCTGAAGGCTATTGGTATGAAAGAAAACAATCGGAATGGGTGAAAACGGACAAAAGTATAAATACACAGTAAATTCAATATATTATTTTATTCAACAGATAGTCCGTTAGTTGTCAAATAATCAGTGGTTTTGCTGTATTTCTTCAGCTTGTGTTTTATCTCATTACGGTTACCTTGAAATCTAACGATCTATTGAATACATCATCCGGGTTATGGCGTTTGTTTATTTACTGCTTCAAATGCAACACTCAGCTCTCTTCCCTGGTGATCGACAAGAATAATTCGATGATGACCTGCTGAAGGTGCTAATCCCATCTGGTGATTTTCTTTGGTTTCTCCAATATATTGATCATCCAAAAACCAGTAAACCTTGGCCTCTGAGTTCTGATGTGCCGCTTCAAATACTACTTTGCCCTGTTGGCCGTCAATTTCTATGGGGACAAATACTTTTGTGTATTTCTTTGGATAGATCATCTCCATAGCCCCTTTGGTTTGAGGGGAGCATCCAGACAAGTATTCTGGCGGCTCAAGGTATTGGGCATTAAATTTTTTGTAGTACCAGGCCTGTGCCGGAGGCAAAACAAACCAGGAACGCATTTTCATTTTATGGACCGGATAACACATAGAATTGACCTTGAAGGAATTGCTTTCATCTAAATGAATGAGCTGATGATGGCTGCAGCTAGCCGTTGCGGCAACTCCTGTGGCAACAAATGCGATCTCAACATCCGGACAGATTTCACCAGCCCTGCTCCCACTTTGCGTGCAAATTTTCAATGAGATCATATCCGATATCGGCAATTGAAAAACGGCCTCCCCTTTCAAGGTTTCAAATATCCGAAACATGAGCGGCGCAGCTGCCGTTACGCCGGTCAAATCAGGTCGGCCTTCCCCATCGGCATTGCCGAGCCAAACTCCAACCACATAGTCGGAATTTAATCCAATGGCCCAGGCATCCTTATGCCCGTAGCTGGTGCCTGTTTTCCAGGCAATGGATTGGCTGCTACCAAAACGCTGCCAATTCGATTCTGCATCGGGCCTTCTTAATTCCTGCATGGCTTTGAACATATGCCATGAAGCAGCCGCACTAATCCTACTTTCCGGTACATAGTCCACCCTGGTTTGTTCACTTGATTTCACATAGCTTAGTGCTCTGAAATCATTGCTTTGATAACGTTTTTCCCCTTTATTTTTATTATAGGATTGAAGGTTCCTGGCCATTCCTGCATACAATCCTGCCATTTCCCACAGGGTCACC
>JAUUZS010000255.1 GCA_030589835.1 Cyclobacteriaceae bacterium | reverse complement strand
AGCAGAAATTTTACTGTGGCCAGGGTAACACGAAACATTGGTAATCAGTCATATGTCGGATTTATGGGAACCAACGGAAATGCACTTTCTGAAGTAAGCAATCAATTGTTTGGCTTGGATTTACGATTGGCAACAGCCAAGTTTAAAGGGGATAAAATACTGGCCTTTTCTGGTTTTGGAATGAAATCCTTTACTGAAGGTCTGGATAACGAAGACGTATCATGGGGAACTGAAATAAACTATCCGAATGACTTTCTGAAATTCAGGGTGGGGCATCAGGAAATTGGCGAGAATTATAGGGCAGGGATCGGCTTTGCACCAAGACTGGGCATCAAAGAGCATTATGCCGAAGTGGCTATTGGCCCGCGGCCAAATAAATATGGAATACTACAGATAAATTTCAAGGCCGGAGGAGACTTTATCACCGACTATGACAATAAGCTACTCACCAGGGATATTGACCTGACGCCATTTGCAATCGAACTGATCTCAGGTGATGAATTTGAGATTTCTACAGTTTCAAAATATGAATTTCTGAATGAGGATTTTGATATATTCGAAAATGACCAGGAAACGATAACGATTGACTCAGGAACGTATAATTTTTGGCGACATACCATCCAGTTTCAAAGTGCCCAGCGAAGGAGAATATGGTTTCAGCCTGCTTTTACCTGGGGATCATTTTTTGATGGCCACCGACAGGACTTTGTAGTTGCCCTGGGGTACAAAATCAATACCCCAATTTTTGTAGGCCTGGAATATGAATTAAATAAGGTTTACCTTACAGATGGCGATTTCGAAACACACCTTTACCGTGCAAGTGCCAATATATTTTTTAGCCCTGATATTTCACTTACCAATTATGTGCAATTTGATAATGTATCAGAAAAGATGGGATGGCAGTCACGGTTTAGGTGGATTATTAAACCAGGAAATGAGATTTTATTCGTCTGGAATTCTACAATGTATGAACCACCGGAAAAAGATCGTTTCACCGTGCAGGAAAGCTCTACCAGGCTAAAACTGAATTATAATTTCAGATTTTAATTGAATCTGTAAAGCGTGTCATGCCAACTCAAGCTATACCATTTTGCTTTATTGGCAGACAGCCCCGTGCCAAAAGTTAAGTTCAAAGACGTATAATCAGATCTTTTCGGTATCGGACTTAAGTTTGTTGGCAAGTTCCCAATCCATATTGATGATCGGATGCGAGAAAATTTCTGGGATATTATCCTTATACTTTTTCCTGAGCCTCATGTCAATCTCACTGAATAACAAGGATTTGGTTTTCCCGGTGATAAAATGAATGTTATAATGCTTAAGTTTTCCCTTTTCAAACTCAATCCTTTTTATATCTAAATGAAAATCAACAGAAATAACAAGGTGATTATTCAATAGATATTCAGCAATTTCTTCAAGTTGTTCCTTCGATTCAGATGCTATCACTAATTGAATCATAATAGTAAGTTTTTATGGTATGCTTAATATTAATAAAATGTCCTATGATTTGCAAGTAGCCGACAAACTCAGAATGTACAAACATCAGTTAGCGTAAACCAGCAGGCAATGCATATTGTGGGTGGCACCCGCCAAATACCATCCAATTTGTAGTCCCAGCCGGGTACCTCCCTGGTTCCTTCTTTTACCTTAAATGTTTATCCTTAAAGCGCCCTCCGTTTTAATGGCATATATTGTGCATAGACTTCCTGTCATTTTTTCGCGTACCTTTTCGATATACCATGAACTTACTGTAGCATCGAGTATTAAGTTTCTAATTTTAAACATTTTCTTTATTTCCGTTAAGTCAGAGATCATCTCTTTGCCAATAATCAGATATTCAACCGGAATGCCGGTGGTATTTTTAGTGAGACTTTGCAGATCATTCAAAATTAGAATTGTTGTATTGTTTGAATGAATCAGTGTATTAGCGCCAAATTCCTTCACAATCCCGAGCTCACCGAGCGCATAAACATTTTCTATCAGGTGGTAATTTCGTGATGGGGTGATATGATATCCTACCTCTTTTACTATTTCAACACTGTTCGATTTTATATTTGTGAAACAGTTTCTTCCCCAATAAATATCAATGTGGCGTTTGTTGTTTACATGATAAAAAATAATTTCCCGCTGGCGGGATTTCAGCGCACGATCAATTATCACGGAACCAGAAAGAATAAAAAACAAAAAGGAGAGATATAAGAAAAAATAAAATTTCCGTGTAAACATAAATTGAAGCAACAGCATTACGCAGCAAATAATGAGAAATACATAGGTTGGCTTCAGGTATAAATTTTCAATTAATGCAAAGGGGATGCTACTGGCAAAAACCAATATTTCGTTGTACATCCAGATCCATTTTTCTATTAAATACCCGATTATGGTTGCGAAAAATGGCAATGGTGAGCTTATAATTAATAAAAACCCACCTATTATTAACAAGGAAGCAGTTGGTATAGCAAGCAAATTTGTTATGGGAAATAAAACGGGAAACTGCTTAAAATAATATATTGATACAGGAAAAGTAGCAATTTGAGCCGCCAGGGAAATAACAGTCATCTTCCAGAAAAAATTTACCACGGGCTGTTTAATATAGATGAGCAGGTATATTTTTTTATATGCATACACAATCCCAAAAACTGCCGCATAGGACAATTGGAAAGAAACGGAAAACAACAGATTGGGAGCAAAGAGAAGAATGAAAAATGCAGATGCCAATACCGTATTGTATATGCTGCTTTTTCTTTTACTTAGCTCAGCGATTATTATGAAAGAAAGCATTATCGAAGCTCGCTGAACAGATGGCGACATCCCTGTGATCCATGCAAAAGACCAAATGGCACATAGGTTAATCCCGTAGTAAATGATATTTAGTTTCCGGAGTTTCAAAAATTTGAATACGGAAGAGAATATCAAATAGATGATGCCAACATGCAATCCTGAAACGGCCAGCACATGGGCAGTTCCAGAAGAAGCGTAAACATATTCCATCTCAGGTGTAATATCATCTCTTCGTCCCAGGATCATGGCTTTTATCATATTGAGCTCCCGCTCAGATAAAATATATTTCGATAGAATCCCCTCAAAATAATCACCAATATATAAACTCAAATAACTTAATGAGGCAGTGTGCCTTTCGTGTATCATGATGAAATCCTCTTTTGATATGAAATCCTGAAAATATATTCCCCGCCTTTGCAAATACAGGGAATAATCAAAAGCATAAGGATTTTTTTGACCTTCCATATACTCCGGGCGACCTTTTATTAATAACATGTCGCCATAATCAAAATCATACATGGCATCATTTTTAAGGTACAAAATAGCCTCTTGGTTAACACTGACCCATTCATGCTTATTCTTGAGCTGCTTGATCTCCACTTTATATTTGGTGGTTTTAGCAGTTGATGCAGGTTTTGAATTTATCGTAGCAGTATAAAAGGTGGTATTGGATAGGGAGTCTGTAGTTATGGACGGTTTATGAATTTGATGGTAAAATTGAGCGCTCAGATAGCCTAATAATACGAATGAAAGCATTCCGACCACACCTTGCACCCGCCTGAGGTCATACTTTTTAAAACCCAGTGAGAACACGAGATTTAAAGAAAAAATAAGTGCGCTGATTGATAGCAAAAAAGAAAGGTAAGTTACAGGGCATCTAAAGGAGCTATTCACCAAAATACCCATGATGAGTAAGGGCGTAATTCTTAAAAAAGGATGAGCTATCCATTTCATAAATCTTGGTTACATTATATAAAACATCGGAATATAACAATAGCACTTGATTCTTCCGATTTTTAAGTTTTGTGTTATGGCAATTCAGGCAAATTTCAATGCTAGGTAATAAATCATTAGAATAATATTTTGCGATTCCCGGATAAACGTAAAAATTACTAATTTTTACGTTAAAAGAATTGTAAGATGTTATATCTTTTGCGTGTTTATTTTTAGGCTCATAATTTTTTAGTATTGATATGAACCAGGAAATTCTTTCCGAAATTGTAAATTCTTCTATGGAATCTATTGTGATCACCGATTATTTAGGAGGAATTATTTATTGCAATAAATCATGTGAGGAACTACTCGAGCCTTTATCTGTTCCACTGCCTGGCGACAATATCTATACCCATTTTTCTGAAGATGATCATCAAAAAATAAAAAGTATACTCAGGCTTTTGAAAGAGGAGAGTCATCCTGGTTTTGCACCTCTACTATCCTTCAAAAAACCTATTGAAGCAAAAGGACGAAAAGTCAACATCAAAAAGCTTAATGTTGGGAATACGCAATATGTACAATTTACCAGAAAAGGAAATATAGAACTTGACATGCAGCTTCAGAAATACACGAAGTCGGGTTATATATTAATATTTGAAGTAAAAGATACGGGTATAGGTATATCCAAAGATAAAATCAAGCATATTTTCAATCCTTTTCATCAGGCAAATACCAGCACCAGGGGCATGTACGGCGGAACGGGACTGGGATTGTCGATTGTTCAAAATCTAATAGAAATCCAGAATGGAACAATTGAGGTCCGGAGCGAAGAAAATGTGGGGTCAGTATTTACAATAACATTGCCATTCAAAAATTCGGATAAGAGTTTGCCGGTAAGCAGTTTGGCAACATCAGATAACATTAAATTAAGATGGAAAATGAATTTAAATATTTTATATGTTGAGGATGTTACCACCAATCAGGTCTTGATGGAAGAGATTCTTAGTGATTGGGGCGTAAAAGTTGAAATGGCTTCGGATGGGCATAAAGCGCTTAAACTTATTGAAGAAAAAAAATATGACCTCATCCTGATGGACATACAAATGCCTGGGATCGATGGCTTAGAAACAGCACAGAGAATCAGGGCTATGGAAGGTCCATATTTTAAAAACGTACCTATTTTTGCCCTTACGGCCAGCACATCAGGGTCTATAAAAGAAAAAATCATAAAATCAGGTATGCAGGGTATTATTACTAAGCCCGTAAATATAGATGACCTGAGGGCTAAAATAGTAGAGTACTCGAGTATCATTGATGATACTAAGGCACAAAAAAAGCTCGACGAAAAAATTAGAGGGGCAGAAATTGAAACGTCGATAATATTTGAGCGTACCGATCAGCTATTTCTTAGTAATTTGATTAAATATCAGGAATTCTTAAAAATGACTATTAATGAATTCAAGATCAATTTAGAACTACTGAACCGATCCATTCAGGAAGAAAACCAGTCTGAATACCGTCAGCTTCGTCATCGTATGAAAAGCTTGATTATCACTTTTGGGATGAAGGAATTATTAGAATTGCTGAATAAAATCAGGGAAAAATTTGCCACCGGACCTCTATCGTCAAATGATAAACATGAATTTATTCATGATTTAGATCATCACGTGAATTTCCTGATTGATCGTCTGACCAATAAACTGGCCTCACTCAAATGGCAATAAGCTGAGCCTTGATGGTTCTGATGATAGTAAAGAACACTTACTTAGGTACTGGGTTCTGGGTACTGGTTCTGGGTGCATACCAATTCTTTTTTTTCAGTACTTTAAAAGTATCATTAATTATTCCGTGAATTATTCGGGTTAAGAAATTACGATTTCACCATTTTATAGTGATCGATTTCACATTCCTGAAATAGTCCGCCAATTTTTTTGAAACCAAATTTACGGTAAAGTTTAACTGCTTCTAATTGGGCATGGAGATAAAGTTGTTTGTCCTTGGCCTTTGGATTTTTGCTGATATCCTCCAATACCTTTTCTACGAGAGCACTTCCAACACCCTTGCCACGATATTTTTCCAATACCGCAAACCGTTCAAGTTTTACTCCATTTTCTGTAAACCGCCATCTGGCTGCACCGCAGGGAATTCCCTCAATAGTAGCCAAATAGTGAAAAGACTCCTCTTCAAAGGCATCAATCTCTTCTTCTTTAGGCACATTCTGGCCAATTACAAATACTTTATACCTGATATCGAGTGCAAGTTGAAGTTGATCTTTAGAATTTGTTTTTTGAACGTCTACGCTGTTCTTACCACTTTTTCCCGGCAGACCTGTCATAAGCTTTAATTATTTCTTTAACAATCGGGTGCCGTATCACATCCCGTTGATCGAGTTCTACAAAACCGATTCCTTTTACATTTTTCATAATCCCGAGGGCGTCTTCCAATCCTGATTTTTGATTCGGTTTGAGATCAATTTGAGTCCGATCCCCATTAATTATGAGTTTTGAATTCTGGCCAAGACGGGTCAAAAACATTTTTAACTGCATGGGGGTGGTATTCTGCGCCTCATCGAGCAAAACAAATGCATTGCTGAGTGTTCTCCCCCTCATATAGGCAAGAGGTGCGATTTCTATTACCCCATTTTCCCGATAGTATTTCAGCTTCTCGGTGGGTATCATATCGTTAAGGGCATCGTAAACGGGGCGTAAATAAGGATCAATTTTTTCTTGCAAATCCCCGGGCAAAAATCCAAGGTTTTCACCAGCCTCCACTGCCGGCCTGGTAATTATTATT
>JAUUZS010000330.1 GCA_030589835.1 Cyclobacteriaceae bacterium | reverse complement strand
CAGCATTTACTTTTGAGAAATAATCGCCATCGGAAGAATATGCAGGCCTATGATCTTTTGACGTTAAGGTAATTGGTTTAGAATCCAGATATACATATCCATCCTGATTTTCCAGTACATTCTGCATCATAAATGCCGAAGCTCCACCCGAGACATCTTCATCGGCAAATACAACCCGGTTGGTCTTCTTGAGCGATTCTACGATACGATGATGAATGTCGAATGGCAACAAGGATTGGACATCAATCACTTCGAGTGAGATGCCAACATCTGCCAATTGTTTTGCAGCATCCATTGCAATTCTGCACATAGCACCATAAGTTACCAATGTGCAATCAGTACCTTCGTTCAATACTTCAGGCACTCCTAAAGGCACCGTAAACTCCATAATGTTTTCAGGAATTCTTTCTTTTAGGCGGTATCCATTTAATGTTTCAATGATCAGTGCCGGATCATCGGATCTTAATATGGTATTATAAAATCCTGCTGCCTGGGTCATGTTTCTCGGTACTAAAACATAAATACCCCGGATACTATTCAGTATCATCCCTAAGGGTGAGCCAGAGTGCCAAACACCTTCGAGTCGATGGCCTCTCGTTCGAATGATCACCGGTGCCTTTTGTCCACCGACAGTGCGGTATTGCACGCAAGACAAATCATCAGACATGGTCTGAATCGTATATATCAAATAATCCAGGTATTGTATTTCAGCGATCGGCCGCAATCCACGCATGGCAACACCAATGCCCTGTCCGATTATTGTCGTCTCACGGATGCTCGTATCCATTACCCTAATCTCGCCGTATTTTTCCTGTAAGCCAGCAAATGCCTGATTTACATCTCCGATTTTGCCCAAATCCTCACCAAAGGCAACAACTCGCGGATCGCGGTCTAGTGCAGCATCAAAACAAGCCAGAAGCACTTCACGGCCATCAACAAGAGGAGAATTTTCCGTATAAACAGGCGGTATAGTCTTTACTTTTAGCGCAGAATCTTTTGATTGGCTATGCACATGGGAGCTGTAATCTCTCTGATTTCTTTCATCTTTGGTCTTTAGCCATTCCCTGATTTTTACTCTTGATTGTGAAGATTGATTTCTTGTATATCTCAAAGCATATTTTAAGGGCTTAATGGTTTCCAGCTTTAATGGATTCGTTATATCTTCTAAGGCCTGTCTATAACTGGAAATTTGCTCATAAGGACCCAAATCTGCATTCATCTGATCCAATAATCCCAGAGCCTCTTTTTTATCCTCGTTTAATATTTTAATATGTTCTTGCCACGCTTTTTCCTTACTTTCTTTAGCCATTTTTTCAGCCTCTGCCTCAATGCCTTGCAATTGTCCCTGGTGGGCAATTTCATTTTGCAGCATCCATTCACGCATCTTCTTCAGACAATCATTTTCTGCTTCCCATTCAAGCCGGTCTTTTGACTTATATCGCTCATGAGAACCACTTGTGGAATGGCCTAAAGGTTGTGTCATTTCATCTACATGAATCAGAACGGGAATATGGTGTTCTCGTGCTAAGGAAGCACCTTTTTCAAAAGCCTTAATAAGTCCTAAATAATCCCACCCTTTCACTTTAATCAGCTCAAGTCCTTTTTCTGTTTCTGATCTCCTGAATCCCTCAAGCACCTTTGAAATATCAAGCTTAGGCGTATGATATTCATTAGGTACAGATATGCCATAACCATCATCCCAGATGGACAACACCATAGGAATTTGTAAAACTGCGGCTGCATTGACCGATTCAAAAAACACGCCTTCAGAAGTAGAGGCATTGCCAATGGTGCCAAAAGCGACTTCATTTCCGTTATTGGAAAAATCTTTCAATCCTTTGAGCTGCTTGTTTTCCCGGTATAGTTTTGAAGCCCAGGCCAATCCTACTAACCTGGGCATCTGGGCCGCTGTAGGAGAAACATCAGCACTGCTGTTTTTCATTTTTGTCTGATTTTTCCAATTCCCCTGGTCATCCAACATTCTGGTGCCAAAATGTCCATTCATTAATCTTCCTCCAGAGGCTGGCTCTGCTTCAATGTCTGTATGTGCATATAATTGAGCAAAGAATTGCTGAGGTGTCGACATGCCAGCGGCAAACATAAAGGTTTGATCTCTGTAATATCCCGAGCGATGGTCTCCATTCTTGAACACCCTCGACATCGCCAATTGTGCCAGCTCTTTACCATCACCGAATACTCCAAATTTAGCCCTGCCCAAAAATACCTCCTTGCGGCCGTTTAAGCTTGTCTGCCTGCTTAAGCACCCAATTTTATAATCGTTGAGAATATCTTTAATGGAAAGCCCAAATGATTTCAGTTCTTGTGTGGGATTTGTTTTTACAGATGTCATATTTTTCTTAATAATGATAAAAAAAACCGTTTTGGCGGGTAAACAAATTTAGTAAAAAAACCATGTATTCAAAATCTACTTCAAAAGGGGATACTTTACGAAAAGTTCCAAAACAGAAAAATTAGGGGTATTTCTCCAAACATTATTTCTCTCATTAGGGATTCGTCAAGTGTAAATTTTACATTTTTTGAAAAACTAAAAACTTAATATCGGTGAATTGATTGCCATTTTACAACTCACATTTTAATGCAAACGTTCATTAATTGCGAATTTTTAAATTTGGCATATAAAACAAGCGTTGAATACGCTGATAAAGTCGGTGTATTGTTTAAGAAAAAATAGAGAATAAGCGGCCATAAAAACACAGACATCTGATTAACAATTCATTAAGGTCTCTTTATATTTGTGACGAGAAAATCTTAAATAATTTGACAATGATTATTGGAGTCCCAAAAGAAATAAAAGACAATGAAAACCGCATAGCACTGACACCGGCAGGTGTCAAGGAATTTTGCAAACACGGACATGAAGTTTATGTTCAGAAAGATGCTGGATTTGACAGCGGCTTTCATGATAATGATTATGAACTTGCAGGAGGTAAAATCTTACCTGCCATTGAAGATGTGTATAGCATAGCTGAGATGATTATCAAGGTGAAAGAGCCCATTGAATCTGAATATGAGCTCATTAAACAAGATCAGTTATTGTTTACGTATTTTCACTTTGCATCATACCGCCCACTGACCGAAGCAATGATTGAGAGCAAAGCGGTTTGCCTGGCTTATGAAACGGTAGAAAAAGCAGATAGAAGCCTTCCATTACTCGTGCCTATGTCAGAAGTTGCAGGAAGAATGGCTGTTCAGGAAGGGGCAAAATATCTGGAGAAACCCATGCAAGGACGTGGAATACTCCTCGGTGGTGTGCCAGGTGTGAATCCCGCTAAGGTATTGATCCTTGGAGGAGGAATCGTTGGAACACAAGCCGCTAAGATGGCCGCAGGATTGGGAGCAAATGTAACTATCGTGGATGTGAGCTTACCAAGATTAAGATATCTATCTGACATCATGCCTGCCAATGTTACTACCTTGATGTCTAATGAATATAATATTAGGGAATTGATTCCTCATCACGATCTTATTGTTGGGGCAGTACTTATACCTGGGGCAAAAGCGCCGCACCTGATTACCAGAGATATGCTCAAGGATATGAAACCGGGTACGGTATTGGTGGATGTAGCTGTTGACCAGGGAGGGTGTATTGAGACCTGTAAACCAACTACGCATCTTGATCCGATATTTATTATTGATGATGTGACCCATTACTGTGTGGCCAATATGCCGGGTGCTGTTCCCTATACGTCTACCGTTGCGTTGACCAATGCGACCTTACCATACGCCATTCAACTTGCAGATAAAGGTTGGAAAAATGCCTGTCGCGAAAACACGGAACTGAAGCTTGGCCTTAATGTGGTACAAGGAAAAGTAGTTTATAAGGCCGTTGCAGAAGCATTTGATTTGCCATATACCGAAGTAGAAAAATTTCTTTAAATCATAAAAAGCCTATTGGCAATGTTGCTGATAGGCTTTTTCTCCTTCCTCTTCTCCTTGCTTTGCAGAAATTTGAAATGCCTCGCAGGCTAATACATTATCTTTTTTGCCAAGGTAAACCAGCCCCAAATAGTATTGACTGTATTCCATCAGACTATCCATGCCGATAGCTTGTTTTAATATTCTTTCGGCATTTAAATGCTCCCCGATTTTATAATAATAGATCCCCTTATTCCGATAAGCCCATGGATTGGTATGATCGATCACTATACTTTCATTGATGTCATGGAGCGCCTTATCCAATTCGTTTAGTGACAAATAAAGGTATCCCCGGTTATTAAAAAGTAAGGCATTGTTAGATTCATATTTCAATCCTTGATTATAAGCCTCCATGGCTTTTTGGTTCTGATTTTGTTTGCTATAAATCATGCCGAGTATATTGTAGGCATTTGCTGAGGAAGTGTCTAATTCTAAACATTGAAACACCAGTTTCTTCGCATCATTATATTCCTTTTTATAATATTTTGTTGTGGCCAGGTTAAGATAATTTTCAATATTCGTTTTGTCTAATGCAAGCGCACTTATGAATGAATATTCTGCAGAATCGTATTGTCTTAAACTGAAAAAAGCCAGTCCTTTCGAAAAATGAATAGCCTTGATATCCACATATTCCTTTTGTATACGATTTAAATCACCCAATGATTTTTCAAACATCCCCAGTTCATACAAGACATTTGACCTATTATAATATGTATCCAAAGCATCTGAAGCGTGTTTTATGGAATGATTAAATGCGCTTAGCGCATCTTCCAGTTTGCCGGTTTTCAAATAGACAATTCCAAGATTGTGGTATGCCTGGCCAAATGCAGTATCTACCTCAATTGCTGCCTGGAAATAACGAATAGCCTCCGGATACAATTTTTCATTATATGACACATTCCCTTTATGCAGAAAATGCTTCTTCCGTTGGTTTTTTCGTGATTCTCCACATCTGCTAAATGATATGGCAAAAAGCAAAATGAAAATCCAAATGATTTTTTGTGTCATTTTACAAAACGGGGTTATAGATGATTTTTTTAATTCACAATTATTTCCTCTTGAGATGGATTCCGGCAATCATACAACGGGCACTCCCTCCACCAATTGATTCAATGGTATGAATGTCTGAATGTATAAATCCAGTATAGTTCGACAAGCGCTTTTTTTGAGATTCATTGAGTATGTTGTATGCGGTTTCAGATAGTGCCAGCCAATTTTTATTGTCTGTACTTTTTAACTGGATCATATTGCCTGCAAAATGGTTCATTTGATTGTAGCTGATTTCGATCACTTCCAATCCGCCTGTCTGCAGCTTGTTTATTACCTTGCTCACGTCCGAATTGTTTATTGCTTCTTTACAAACAATAGCAAAGCCTTCACCAATAGTCATCATTACGTTTGTATGATAAATATCAAATCCATTTCCATCTACAGCGGCAAAAAAAATACCCTCATAACCCAATGTATTACAAACATCATAAAACAGCTTTTTGTTTGTACGTTCCGATTCATTTGCATAAGCAATTTTATTGATATGATCAAAAACAATGCTTCCTGTTCCTTCCAATATCCTT
>JAUUZS010000529.1 GCA_030589835.1 Cyclobacteriaceae bacterium | reverse complement strand
CACTACTGTTCCTCCATAGGCATAAGAATAGGTGTAACCAGGCAGGTAGCCTACATAAACCACCTCAGGTGTAGCGTCATAGATATATACATATTTCACATTGTAAACTGGTGATTCAGGTGGAATTTGATCTATCTCTGTAGGCCGTTTGTCCGTTACAGTCCAGGGTCCTGATGCTTTATTTGATACAAACCAAATGGCGTCATCCACACAATAGTAATGCTTATCGATCAACAATACTTGCTTATCGGTATTCAAGGCATACGAAACATCCGTTCCTGCAATTTTTTCGAATTTAGGATCTCCGTCATATGTAACCTCCACTTTAGCTTCTTTCCGATTGACTGTTGCTGTCTGGGGGATACTTTGTTCCAGAAGCGCATCTTGTGCTTCAGGAGTTCCCGGGATACTCGCCCTGACGTTTTCCATTTCTGATCCTGCCGGAATTTTCGCAAAGTCTGCCGGCAAATCTTCCGGCTCAGCAAATTTCCAGTCACCATCATTCAGTGTTGTAGAATAGAACCACCTGCCACCAAGCAGAACGTAGTGCTTTTGAGAATTAATATCCATGATGATGTCGCTTTCAGAATTTTTGGCATAAAGCAAAGTTGTTCCTTCAATGGATGCATATTCCGGGTCTCCGTCTGCCAGGATTAGCTCAGAAGGTTTGGTGACGACAATCAATTTTGGGGCTTCCGTAATACTAGCATTTGTGGAGTCCGGTTTTTCTTCTTTTAAATTGTCCTTAGCAAATTTTTCTATGGAAGAAGGGATTTTGCTGGTCTCCTTCCAGCCGCTTAGTATTTCCCTTGAGGAGTACCAAAACGCTCCGCCTTTTAAATAATACGTATTCTTCTTTTGTTCCCTAACGATAAAATAAGGGGTATTTACCACATATTCAAACTTGGAATTGTTGTCGGTTTTTGTTTCAGGATCGCCATCAATGGTAATGAGTACAGCTCCCGCTGTTCTGAAGTATATATCAGGAGGATCATTATTTAATTTTTCGGAAATGGATTGAATGTCCTCTATATCCTTCAAACTGGCAATCAATCGATCTAAAGACATTTCAATGTTCCAGGTTTCAACCTCCTTAATTAGCAAATCACTAAATTGATCCACTTTTCCCTGATCTTCTAATTCCGGAAAATGAACGCGCTCAATATCCAATTTTTCTAATGTCACGGTGCGCAATTCTTTATCTGTTGACATTCTGGCATTAAACCACACCGCACCAAAAATCATATCATTTTTTTTTGGCTTAATGGAAATGGCTATTCGGCCTTCGAGTGTATTATCCTTAAAGGACTCCAGTTGAGGTTGATATAAAGTGACTGTGCCTTTTTTTGTATCGATTTCTTTGGGCCATGAAAATTGAGGCCCTTCATCCTGGGCTGATAGGGGACTGAAACATAAAAGGAAGGCAAACAAACTTAAAATTCTCATTTTCATATTGGTGGTGGATTATAGAAAGTTTAAAGTTATTATTATAGATTAGAAACAAAAAAAAGAAACATATATTTTTTAATGAATCGCAACTTATATTAAATAGAAATCCGCTTGCCTAGACTCACATGTGTACTGTTTTTTTAATCGAGTTTATGGCTTGAGATTGCTGATTGCTTCATTGTGTAATCCTGTGCAATAACTCTCAGGCTCAGCGGTTTCATTTTGTCATAACAGCTAGCCGCTTATGCATATTTCGGGTTAAAAATAGTTACGTCAATAGTATGCCTGATTCGTATTTTTGAGTTAAATTTAGCAGAAATAAGCCACACGAAATATGTATTCAAATAAAGACTCTTTAACAAAAATAATAGCAACCATTGGCCCTGCCTGCAGTAGCAAAGAAATCCTCCGTAAAATGATCATGGAAGGATTGGATGTGTGCAGGTTGAATTTTTCTCATGGCACATATAAAGAACACGAAAAAGTAATAGATAGCATTAAAGAGCTCAATGAAGAATTGGGTGCTAACATTGCAATTCTAGTTGACCTTCAGGGACCAAAATTACGTATTGGTGAAATTGAAAATAATGAATTGGTGTTGAAGGAAGGTGACATCATTCGTTTTGTGACCGAAAAATGTATTGGAACCGCAGAGCGGATATATATGAGTTATACCCATTTTCCATTGGATGTGATACCGGGTGAGATTGTCCTGGTGGATGACGGGAAAATAAAACTTGAAGTAACCGAAACAAACAGGAAAGATTCAGTTTCATTGAAGGCGATAAACGGTGGAGTGCTTTCGTCAAAAAAAGGAGTAAATTTGCCTAACACCAAAATATCCCTCCCCAGCCTTACGGATAAAGATATTGCTGATGTGAATTTTGCATTAAAATATGATATCCACTTGATTGCGCTTTCCTTTGTTCGAAATGTACGGGATATCGAAACATTGAAAGCTATAATTAAAAGCAGCGGAAAAGACGTGAAAGTGATTGCCAAAATCGAAAAACCTGAGGCTATAGAGGCATTTGATGATATCCTGGATTATACGGATGGCGTGATGGTTGCCAGGGGTGATTTAGGGGTTGAGACCCCATTCGACAAAGTTCCGGTGTTGCAAAAACAAATAGTACATAAATGCATTATGAAAGCCAAGCCCGTGATCATAGCTACCCAAATGATGGAAAGCATGATCACCAATTTTATGCCCACTCGAGCTGAGGCAACCGATGTTTCCAATGCCGTTCTGGATGGAGCTGATGCTGTCATGCTTAGTGGGGAAACTTCTGTTGGGAAGTACCCGGTTGAGGTAATAGTTAATATGCAAAAAGTGATTGACGCAACTGAAGCGAGTGGTTTTTATTTGAACCATGATTATGTACCTGAAAAAAGCAGCTCCAATTATATTTCCAATTCCATTTGCTTCAATGCATGTAAAATGGCAGATCGGACAGAAGCGGTAGGCATTGTTGTATTTTCATTTGGTGGAGGAACGGTACTAAAGGTCGCCAGCCATAGGCCAAAGGCTAAAATATTTGCATTTACTTCGGATGATCATGTGATGAAACAGTCATCAATTGTCAGGGGAGTAAGTGCCTTTCAGTTGGGCGAAATCGTTAATGTCAATGATGCAATAGACCAGGCTACTGACATATTGAGGAAAAAGGGATTGGTAAAAAAAGGAGACAAATTAGTTTACGTTGCAGGAATACCGATGCATAAACGTGAGCCGGTGAATATGGTAAAAATTTCTGTGGTGTAGTTGATGGGTGCCAGGTGCTAGGTTCTCGGTACTGGGCGCTGGGTACTGGGTTCT